>JAYWGD010000221.1:0-6254 GCA_043778435.1 Myxococcales bacterium
GCGGCTTCGAGTTCGGCGATGCCGCGGCCGTGCAGCGCGCTGATCATGAACACGTCTTTCACGCCATGCTCATAAAGCTCGGCGCCTTGAGCGTCGACCTTCGGCGAGTCGGCCTTGTTGGCCGCAAAGATCACTGGCTTGTTGCTACGACGGAGTAGCTCCACCCCAGCGCGGTCTGCATCGTTGAGCTCGATGGCGCCATCGGTCACGAACACGATCACATCGGCTTCGGCAATGGCGGCTCTGACGTGACGCGCGATGCCCGTACGCATCGGGTCTACGTCCTCGGGGTCGAAGCCGCCAGTGTCTAGAAGTGTGTATTCTACACCAAATCCAAGTGTGTCGGCGTAGTGGCGATCTCGCGTGACGCCGGGCTCGTCGTGGACGATGGCGATACGCTCTTTGGCGAGTCGGTTAAAGAGCGTGGATTTACCCACGTTGGGGCGGCCGACGATCGCCACGATGGGGAGGCCGCTGGTGCCTGCTGGAAGTGCGCGCGTAGGGCGCGGCGTGTGGTGCTTGGTCATGTCTTGTCTCCGAGGCCCGCGACGTACCCAAACTCATCCAAGGATTTGGGGGCCATGTACCAGCCGGGGCTCACACGTACATGGATTTGCAGGTTGATTTGCCTGCCGTAGAGCGCTTCCACCCGCGCGCGCGCATCGGTGCCTACGGATTTCAAAAGCAGCCCGCCGGCGCCTAACACGATGGGCTTGTGAGAGTTTTTGTCCACGTGCACGGTCACGTGAACGCGTGGCGTTTTGGTCGACTCGTCGAAGCGCTCCACGGTCACAGCCACGCCGTGCGGAATCTCGCCGCGAGTCTTATGCAAAAGTTGCTCGCGCACGTATTCGGCCACAAAGAAGCGCATGGGCCGATCGGTGATTTCGTCGGCTTCAAACTGCCAGTCGGCCTCTTTCAGAAACGGAGTGAGCGCATCGAGCAGCACCAACGTGCCATCACGCTTTACCGACGAGAGGGGCACCATGGCCGCAAAGTCGTGGCCTTCCGACATGCCCTGCAGCAGCGGGAACAACAAGTCCTTCTTCTGCAGTTTGTCGATTTTGGTCAACGCCAATACCACGGGTTTTCCCTCGGGCAATTGCGCCAAGAGTTGCTTCTCGCCCTCTTCCAACTGAGGTCGCGCACGCGAGGCATCGACCAGCAGAAGAACCACGTCTGCGTCCTCGGCTGCTCCTTGCGCGTAGGCGTTCATGCGATCGCCCAAAGGCGTCTTGGACGTGTGCACACCTGGCGTGTCCACAAAGACAAACTGGTCGCCCGCGCGCACCGCCACACCGCGAATCGCATCATCGTGGTACCTGGATGGTGCGAGGTGATGGCGACGTGCTCGCCCACCAGTGCGTTCATTAAGGTGGACTTGCCTACATTGGGTCTGCCGTAGAGCGCCACATGCACCAGACGCGTCGTAAGAGGTTGCTCAGCCATCGTGGCACGGCGTCCTAGCGCAAATGACACAATGCAGGGCCTCTATTCGCGTTTTGCCGCACACCTTCACTTCTGCGATCTGCCAGTGCTTGCAGTGTTCGCGCGCGCTGAGGTAGTTCACACGACGCGCCTATGAACGACACGATCGCCGCACACCGCCCTCACTCGTTGGACCGTCGTGCATGGCTATTGCTTGCGGGCATTGGTAGTTTGCTTCTCTTTGTGGTCGCGCCGCTGTCCAGAGCGGGCCTGTGGGATCCGTACGAGCTGGCCCCCGCCGACTTCGCACGTCGAATTGCGCACAGCGTTTTTGGTGCGGCACATGCCGGTGTTCCCGGTGCAGACAACGCGGTTCCGCACCTCAACGACTTGGGACGTGGTCAGGCGCAAGACACGTGGGTGGCGTTGGGGTTTCGCTTGTTCGGCCTTCATCCTGAAAGCGGGCGCGCCATGTTGGCGTTCTCCGGATTGCTTGCTGTGTTGACGCAGGGGATGGGGGCGGCGCGCGTGTTCGGGCGAAAGGCAGGGCTTTATGCCGGCCTGATTTTGGTTTCGATGGCTCCATTTTTTTTGGCGTCGAGGTTGCTGCTGGGCGATGGTTTGGCGCTGCAGAGTTACGCCATCGCCTTTGTCGCGGGGCTTGTTTTGATGTGTGCGCCCAAGCTTGGGCCGATTGAAAATGCGGCGTGGGGATTGGTGTTCGGTGGCGCGCTATGTGCGGGCTTTGCCGCGCGAGGTGCGCATGTGGTGGTGCCGGTACTTGGCGCATTGGTGCTTGCGCATGGTGCGCGCAAAGGCACACGCCCGGCGACCGCCGCTGTGCTCGGCCTCTGCGCTTTGGTGGTGGCTATTGTGCTAGGCTTGAGCGTGCGCGATGCCATCGCTGCGCCTCACAACCTAAGCCATTGGCTTGGCATGCTTGTTCGCGCGCCTGCACATGCGCCGACGTTTGATCTGGTGCGTGGGCGCATTGCGCATGGTGTTGCTCCTTGGAGCGCGCTGGCGCCTCTTGCCGCGGCTGCACTGCTGTCGGCAAACGCCGTGTCCGATGCGACGCAGGCGCGCCTCCGTCGCGGTCGTCGCGCCGTCTTGTTTTCGTTGGTGTTGTCGTTTGCGGTGGCTGTCTCCGATGGTCACTTGAGTGAAGGCGGCCTCACGTACATGGCGTGGGGGCCTCTTGCCATTGCCTATGCACTGTCGCTTAGCGACTTGGACACTGTGCGCTTGCCCCCGTTTGGTTTGGCGCTCAGCGGCGTGGTCATAGCGGCGCTCGTGCATCACGATTTTCATGAATTGCCCGACAAAGCTGCGGAGTCGTTCGGTGTGTTCAATGCCAAGCTCCCGGCGGTGTTTGCATCGTGGACGTACGCCTACTTCACGGTGGTTCTCTTCGCCTTTGCAGCGGCGCTGCTTATCGCCGCGTTGCCTACGCCCGCCGATGGCCGGCGACCTTCGGCGAGACGCTTGTTGAGCATGTATGCGGGCTGGCGCAGCGCATGGTCGGGGATGCTCGCTGCAGGGCATTTGCTGCTTGCCGGAGCCTTTGTCGTGGCGGCCTTGGTGGTGCCCGTTCTGGCGCGCTTGCACCTCGCTGTGCCGACGCCCATGCAGACTTCGTTGCAGCTTTTGGTCGTGGGGGTGGGCGTGCTCGTCGGGCCCTTCGCGGCGGCGGCTTGCGGCGTTATTATCACGGACTTGTGGGCGTGGGCGTTCGATGAGTCTTCCGACGCAGGCCTCGCCCCCCATCTGCGCGGCGTGCGCCTGATCGAGGGGGTGTTCGCTGCGTGCGCAACTGGCCCTACGACCGAGCGCGCAGTGAGCGCTCTGCTCGTGTTGCCTGTGCTGCTTCTCACCTTGCCTGTGCTCGCATACGGTGGGCTGCACTTCTTGCTGGACATGAAGCCCGTGTACGCAGCGCTGGTCGCAGGCCCCTCAGGATTGCTTGCATTGGTCTGCGTGGGGTGGTTTGGCCGAACTGTGGCCGCACGGGCTTGGCCCGTCTTGTTTGCGGGTGTCGGAGGTGCGTTGTTGCTCAACGGATCGTACTATCCGGGCGTGGCGGATGCCGTATCGCCGCGCGATATATTTGTAGAGTACAGTAAAGCCCGAGGCGCTGGCTCCTTTGCGGTGTTCGGAATTTCGTCGAGCACTGCAGCCTATTATTTGCCCGATGCACCCACCGTGCTGGCCTCGTCGGAGGAGGCCTCGGGGTGGATGAGCGCTCGAGGCAGCTCCCCTTGGTATTTGGGCCTCAAAGTGGACGATCTGCCTAAGCTCAATCAGGCCTACCGAAGGTTCAGCGCGCCTGCGCCCAAGAACCTACCCGTGGTGCGCGGCGGCGCGCGGAGCACGATGCTGGTAAGCAACCAAGGCACCGCCACCGAGGGCGAGGGCAACCCACTCGACGCGGTGGTTCTTTCGAGCAAGCCCGTCCCAAATCACCCGCTCAACGTGGAGCTCGAAGGCGGGTTGGATGTCGTGGGTTACGACTATGTGGACGCAAAGGGCGCCGTGGTTCAGAGCTTCAAGCAAGGCTCTTTGGTGCGCGTACGCGTGTATTATGCAGTCCGCGTGGCGCCCACTGCAGAATGGGAGCGCTTCGTCCACGTGGACGGAAAAGGCCAACACCAAACGGCCGACGGAAAGCTTGCCATGGGCAAGTACCCCAGCACGCTTTGGCTACCGGGCGATTACATCGCAGATACATTCGAATTCAAACTCGATGCGCTTCCTGCGGGCACGTATGAGTTTCTCTTTGGGCTTTGGCAGCCTAGCAACGAGAAGCGTGCCAAAGTGCTCAGAGGCCCCTCAGACGGCGACAATCGCATACGCGGAGGCGCGCTCAACATCCGTTAGAAACTGCTCGAACACCGCGCCGCCGCGTTTCATGTCGCTTTGGCGAGTTCGCGGAGCACTGCATCGGCGCTGTTGTCGCCCAGGCCATCAAACTTGCGTACAAGCACAGTGGTGCGCTCCGTTGCGCTTGTGACGGCAAGATGCACGCCTTGCGCCATGACGGCCTCCATGCCTGCCTCGGGCCAAGGATAGACAATGCGCCACTTGCCACTGGTGGCTTTGCTGCGTCCGGCAATAAGTTGAAATCCAATCAGCTTATGCGTCGAGGTTCGCTTGCCGGTGGCGCGATCTTTCACTGCAAAGCAACAGCGGTTCTCATCGAGCAAATACACGCGATGCTGCGTCCACACCTCGGCCCAAGTCTTGTCAGACTTGGGCCGAGGCTCGTGGATCTCCATGTCGACTTCAGCTCTAGGGCGTTCTTCACTGCTTGCAGGAAGAGGCGAGTCGCTACGCAAGGTGAGCTCATCCCAAGCGGATTCATTGGTGGGGCGTTTTGCTTTGACCATCGTTCGCTTTGGAGATTTCGCTCAAATCACGCGTGGTTCAATGAAACTGTTCGGCTTCGGTGGAGCCGGTGAGCGCCAACGTGCTCGACTTGCCGCCCGCGATGACTTCGGCGACGCTGTCGAAGTAGCCCGTGCCCACTTCGCGCTGGTGCTTGGTGGCTGTATAGCCATGGGCCTCGGCGGCAAACTCGGCCTGCTGCAATTCGGAGTATGCTGACATGCCGCGAGCCTTGTAAGAGCGCGCAAGTTCGAACATGCCGAAGTTGAGTGCGTGGAAGCCAGCGAGCGTGACGAACTGGAACTTGTAGCCCATCGCACCGAGCTCGCGCTGGAACTTGGCGATGGTTGCATCGTCCAGATTCTTCTTCCAGTTAAACGAGGGCGAACAGTTGTAAGCAAGCAATTTGCCTGGAAATTCCTTGTGGATACCTTCGGCAAATTGCTTGGCTTGCTCGAGGCTCGGCGTCGATGTTTCGCACCAAACAACGTCTGCATACGGCGCGTAGGCGAGGCCGCGTGCGATGGCCGTTGGGATGCCATCTTTAAGACGGAAGAAGCCTTCAGCGGTGCGGTCTTGCGATGTGATGAATGGACGATCGCGCTCGTCGATGTCGCTCGTGATGAGCTTGGCGCTGTCAGCATCCGTGCGCGCCACGATGACCGTGGGGACATCGGCGACGTCGGCTGCGAGACGTGCTGCGGTAAGGGTGCGAATGAACTGGCTCGTAGGCACAAGCACTTTGCCGCCCATGTGGCCGCACTTTTTCTCGGAGGCAAGCTGGTCTTCGAAGTGCACGCCCGCGGCGCCGGCCTCGATCATGCCCATCATCAGTTCGTAGGCGTTGAGCGGGCCGCCGAAGCCGGCTTCCGCGTCGGCCATGATTGGTGCCATCCAATGCGTGCTGGTCTTGCCTTCTGCGCACTCGATCTGGTCTGCACGAAGCAGCGCGTTGTTGATACGTTTGACGACGCTCGGAACGCTGTTTGCAGGATACAAGCTTTGGTCAGGGTACATCGCACCGGCCAAGTTGGCATCGGCCGCAACTTGCCAGCCCGAAAGGTAGATTGCATCGAGGCCCGCGCGCACTTGCTGCACGGCCATGTTGCCCGTGAGCGCGCCAAGAGCGGCCACGTAGTCTTTGGTGTGGAGCAAGTCCCACAAGCGGTTCGCACCAAGGCGTGCGAGGGTATGTTCCACCGGGAAATTTCCGCGCAGGCGTTTCACATCCGCATCCGTGTAAGGACGGGTGATGCCGTTGAAGCGATTGGCGGCCGTGGTGGTTTTGGCGTTGCTCATGGTGTTCCTTGAATGTGTGTAGATTGCATTTTGTCGTATGCTGGGAGTGTGAGAAAATCTGTGAGTGCGCGGCTGAGCACCATCTCCGTGACAAGCTGCTCGGCGTCTTGGTAGCTGCGTGCGCCTACGTTGCCAACTTCGGA
>JAYWGD010000222.1:0-6233 GCA_043778435.1 Myxococcales bacterium
GTCGTCGTGCACGAACAACAAGCGCGATGGCGACGAGACAGGTCTGGATTGCGGTGGCAGCTGCGCCGACAAGTGCGATGGTGAGATCTGCACCGTCTCCACCGGCTGCAAAAGCAGGCTCTGCAACGAGGGCGTATGTGTGCCTTCTGGAACCAAGGTCTGCGGGGTTGGCGTGTCGACCAAATGCGCCAATGGTACGGAGTGCGGCGTCGCGGCCGACTGTGTTTCAGATGTGTGTACACAGAACGGAGTTTGCGAGGCCCCAGGCGCCAATGTGCACGAGGATGGTGAGCGCAATGGTGGCGAAACCGGTATTGATTGTGGTGGAACTGCGGCCCCGGCCAAGCTTTGCAAAACGGGCACGGCGTGCAAACAGAGCACGGATTGCGAGGGCTCTTGCCCAGCAGCGGGAGGCTTGTGCGCGGCCCCCTCAAGCAGTGATGGAAAAAAGAACCAAGGCGAGACGGATGTCGATTGCGGGGGCCCCAACGCGCCCAGCTGCGCGTTGCAACGCAGTTGCGCAAACGATGCGGACTGCACGCGAAGCTATTGCAATGCGGCCAAAATCTGCAGCACGCCGACCAGCACGGATGGGGTCAAAAACGGGCGAGAAAGTGACACAGATTGTGGAGGCACAGGGGTCACGGAGGGGGCATTCAGCTACGCCGCGCCTCGATGTGTGGTGGAGCGACGATGCAGTGTGAGCTCCGATTGTGGTGAGGGGATTTGCTCGCCAAAAGGCTTGTGCTTGCCGCCCTCATGCGCAACCAGCGAGACCGCGGGCGTCGATACTTGCGGCGTAGGTGAGCCCTCGTCTGCGGCGCCCTACACACCAGCGGCAACGCACGAGACTTGCTGCCGCTCGCTCAAGCTTCCTACCGTGAACAAGCGGCTCGACAAGTATGAGATCACGGCCGGAAGGTATCGAAGGTTCGTCACGGCCACCGAGCCCGATGTGCGCAATTGGGTCTCTAGCTTTGCGGCTTCTTACCCCACGTCGCAGCTCGGCTCTTTGTTGACTGGATTCCCAAATGTGCGTGCCATTTTCCCGGCCACCTATGACGGCAGTGCAGGACTTCGCTCGCACTTGGCCATCGACATGGACAACTACTCAGGCGGCATCCGCGGCTGCTTCAACGGGGCAGGCTCGTCGGGCGGCAACACGTACTGGCCGGATGCGGGCACGCGTGCGGCCTTTGGTTTGCCGGCGCGTGTTCATGCGCGTGAGCTTATCGATGCCAAATCCCTTACCTGTCAGACGCCCATCATGCTCATGGCCTTTTGCGCTTGGGATGGGGGAGAGCTCGCCTCATTGAGCGATGTACAGGATGCCTATGGGCCAGCAACGTTCCCTTGGGGAAGCAACGACGATCAGGGCGGGATTCTTGGGTCCTTTTTGGACGGCCCAATTGTGGGAAGCAATGGCACCGCTTATACCTTTAGGCGGCCCACCGGAAAGTACCTGTATTGTAACGGCAATCCTCCCGTGGGCGGCGCTGCTGCTTATCCCGGAGCACGAGGAACCGGCGGATGGGGCTGTCAGAACGCCAATATTGGTGTGAATGGTGTATTCTACGCCTTTCCGGCGGTGTACAACACCATTGATGACCAGACGCCTTGGATTGGTGCACCTGGCCGTTTTCCCTTCGATCGCACGACGCAGGTTTCCCCCGTTGGCGGCGAATCCTGGGCAGATCTCTATGGCAGCCTTGCAGAATACACAGGAGATTTGAACGCTATGGGTGGCTACTACACCGATGGCCACGAAATGTGCGACTACTCAGCAACACCCGCGCCTGGAGCCACCACCTGCACTCGCCCAGGCAAGACGGGGGTAGGCACTTTGTACACGGGCGTGCCCACGGTGGGGATCTCAGGGACGTCGTGGGAAGGGCACATCTACGGTCGCGGTGCGAGCAACGCCTTTCCGGCAACGTTCCAATACGGCAAATTTGGTGGCCGATGTGTGCGACGAATGCCGTGATTTTGGGGGAAAATGCCTGTAGACTACTGCACTTGCGCCTAGGGGGCGGAGTGTGACAGACACCAGGGCCTCGTGACGGAGCATCCTGAATTCGAGGTCGGCCAAGCGACCTACTCTGTGCGGCTGCCCTCCTTCGAGGGGCCGCTCGATTTGTTGCTCCATCTCTGTCAAAAACACGAACTTGAGATCATGGACATCCCGGTCGCCTTTGTGACCGAGAAGTACCTTGAGTATTTGGATGTGATGCAGGTGATGTCGCTCGACATTGCGTCTGAGTATCTGGTGATGGCCGCCACCTTGGTGCACATCAAATCCAAGATGCTGTTGCCCGTGGTGCCCACCGAGCAAGACCAAGATGAAGAGGACGAAGAGGACCCGCGCGAACGCCTGATTCGGCAATTGCTCGAGTACCAAAAGTACAAGAAGGCGGCCGAGGACTTAATGTCGGGCGGCATCGCGGGGGCCGATGTGTTCTCTCGCGGTGGCAAGATTGAGACCGTGGTGCACGAAGCGGATGCGCCACTTGCAGAGGTGCCGCTGTTTTCGTTGGTCGAGGCTTTTCATCGTGTGCTGGGCCGGACCAAGGTGCCCATCACGCACGACATCGTGGCAGATCGAGTGTCGATCAACGACCGTATTCACGAGCTTATTGAGGTGCTGAAAGATCAGCGCCAGATGCCATTTGAGCAATTGTTCGAGGGCGTCAAAACCAAGTTTGACGTGGTGATTACCTTCTTGGCGCTGCTCGAAATGGGCAAGCTACGGCTCACGCGCCTGTTCCAAACAGACCCTCTTGCGCCCATTTATGTGGAGCTCTCCGCCCAGCACGCACAGGCGCAACTTCCCGATACGGAGATGTGAGTGATTACGGTAGAATACACCTATTTTGCGTGGTTGCAATCTACACCCACTGAGTCAGCTGCTGCTGAGTCAGAATCTCTGCGTGAGTCCCCTACGTTCTTTGCCTGGTTGGGAGATGCCACGCGCGTGGTGAGCGACGAGTCGGTGCCGTTCGTAGTTGCCGCGCGTGATCTCACGCCAGATGCGCCTACCGCCGAGATGAGTGACAACGAACGCCGCGAGCTGAGCGGCGCGCTGTTGGCCATGGTGTTCGTGGCCGACAAGCCTGCCAAATTGCATGACCTGGCGCGGGCTACCAACCGCGCGGTGGCGCAAGTCAAGGAGCTGCTCGAGGGCCTGCGCGATCGCACGCAGGATGATGGCATTCGCATGCAAGAAGTGGCCGATGGTTGGGTGATGCGCACGCACCCGCGCTTTGCAGCCTATGTGATGGACTTGACCGGACAGAAGCCGGTAAAGCTCTCTCGCGCGCAGGTGGAGACCCTGGCCATTTTGGCCTACCGCCAGCCCATTACGCGGCCTGAGATCGACGAGA
Source organism: Myxococcales bacterium (assembly GCA_043778435.1). Classification (GTDB taxonomy): domain Bacteria; phylum Myxococcota_A; class Polyangia; order Polyangiales; family Polyangiaceae; genus JAAFHJ01. Next base: position 3,381 of record JAYWGD010000222.1, read on the forward strand.
TTCGCGGCGTGGACTCAGGCGCGATACTCAAGGTGCTCTTGGAGCGCGACTTGATTCGAATCTTGGGCAAGCGCGATGAGCCCGGGCGCCCGATTCTCTATGGCACGACCAAGTACTTCTTGGAGTTCTTCGGCTTGCGTTCGTTGCGGGACATGCCAACGCTGCGCGAATTTACGGAGCTAAGCGATGATTCGCGAAAAAAGGCTGAAGAAAAGCTGGGCGATGCGTTCCATGCGCCTCCTTCGCCTGCCCCCGTGCCTCCACCCGAGCCCGAGCCCGAACCCGACGCGGCGCACTCGGCGGCTTTGGGAGCTGTCTCGCATGAGGCTGCTTCGCACGCCGACGTAGAATCGGATGCTGACCCGTATGAGGGCTTGGACGATAGCGAGGAGCGTGATGTGCCGGCTGCAGAGGAGTCAGAGCCGAGCGTCGAGGCCGAGACGTCAGACGATGACGACGATGACGATGACGCGCCCCTCGCGGTGTCCGATGCGCCCGCTGAGGTGAGGCCTCCTCCAAAGGTGATCGATCTTAGCGACTGGGAGCCGCCGCTTGTTGAGGACGGCGACGCGGAGGACGCGGACGACGCGTGAAGAGTCGCACCGCGGCCGGCGCGCCTTCGCTGTTTGCGGCCGTGGCGCAAGACGGTGGCGCGGTTCCGCTTGCCGAGCGAATGCGCCCGCGCACACTTGCAGAATACATGGGACAAACAGCCGTGCTCGGCGAGGGGGCCTGGCTGCGGCGCGCTATCGAGAACGATCGGGTGCCTTCGCTCATTTTGTGGGGGCCACCCGGCGTGGGAAAAACCACCTTGGCGCGCTTGCTCGCGGCGCACACCCGCTCGGAGTTTGTGGCCATCAGCGCAGTGCTCTCGACCATTGCAGAGTTTCGCGAACTCACCGCGGCCGCGCGCGAACAGCGTGACTACCACGGCCGGCGCACGTTGCTCTTTGTGGACGAGATTCATCGCTTTAACAAAGCGCAGCAGGACGCTTTTTTGCCTCATGTGGAGTCGGGGCTGCTCACGTTGGTCGGGGCCACCACGGAGAACCCCTCGTTTGCGCTGAACCATGCGCTGCTTTCACGCACGCGCGTGGTGCGCTTGTCGGCGCTTGAGCCTGAGGCGGTGAGGGCATTGCTTGTGCGCGCCTTGCACGACGCGGATCGTGGTTTGGGCGGCGTAGGTGGCGCGCAGCTGTCGCTCGCGGAGGATGCTTGTGCGCTGTTGGTCGAGCGCTCTGCGGGCGACGCAAGGCGCGCGCTGTCGGCGCTAGAGCTTGCGTCGCAAGCGGCCCACGCGGTGCAAGCAATCGAGATCGGTGCGGGCGAGGTGGAGGCCGCGCTGGGAGATCTCTTTCTGCACTACGACAAGAAGGGGGATGAGCACTACGGCGTCACGAGCGCATTTATCAAGAGCATGCGCGGCAGCGACCCGGATGCCTCGTTGTATTGGATGATGCGCATGTTGGAGGCCGGTGAAGACCCGCTGTTCGTGTTCCGGCGCATGCTTATTTTTGCGAGTGAAGATGTGGGCTTGGCCGACTCGCGCGCGCTGTTGGTGGTGCAGGCAGCCGATGAGTCGTTTCGCAGGTTGGGCATGCCTGAGGGCATGTATTTGCTTGGCCACGCGTGCCTGTATCTCGCCACTGCGCCCAAGTCGAACGCGGCCAACAAGGCATGGCACCGCGCGCAAGAGCTGGTGAATGCCCATGGCGCGCTCGACGTACCCGCCAAGCTACGACCTGGCCGCAACGCCAGCGCAAAGGCCTTGGGACGAGGTGCAGACTACAAGCATCCGCACGACGACGACGATGCCGTGATCCCCGGCGAAACGTACCTGCCTGATCAGCTCGTTGGGACCATCTTGTATGAGCCCACGATGCGCGGCGAAGAGTTGCGCATCAAAGAGCGCCTCGAAAAACTACGCATCAAGGAGTGACGCAAGGGCTGATTCCAGCTCGCCAAGTGCGTGGCTGTTCCGCGACGCTTGGGCGGCTGCAATGCCCGCTTCATACCAAGCTTGGGCGTCGTCCTTTCGGCCTGCACTTTCGAACATCTGCCCAGCCATCAGGTACTGAGGCACGTAGCTGGCATCGAGTACGCGCAATGTGAGGAACGTCTTCTCTGCATCAGAAATACGACCTAGGGAGCGGTACTCCTGGGCCAGTCCGTAGTGAGCCATCGTATCCTTCGTGCCCGAAGCCACCAACTGTTCTAAAAATGCGAGTCGTTTGGTTGACATGACCACGCCCTTGTAGCGCAACCACGTGGTAGGTGTGGAGCATCATGACCATGTGCGTCACCCCCATGCTTACCCAGGAACAAATCGCGGCGCGCGTCGCCGAGTTGGGCGCGCAGATTGCCGTGGATTACGCCGGGCAAAAGCTCACTGTGGTTTGCATTCTCAAAGGCAGCTTTGTGTTTTGCGCCGACTTGGTGCGCGCCATCGACTTGGATGTGCGGGTCGACTTTCTCGCAGTGCGTTCTTATGGCGAAGGCACGGAGAGCTCTGGCGTGGTGCAAATCGTCTCAGATTTGTCCAAACCCATCGAGCATGAACATGTGCTTGTGGTGGAAGACATCGTCGACACAGGCCTGACCATCGCACACCTGATCGAGCTCTTGAAAACCCGTCACCCGGCCAGCATCAAGGTGTGCTCGTTGCTCAACAAGCCCGCTCGCGCTCGCGTCACCGTGCCTATCGACTATTTGGGCTTCACCATCGAGGACAAGTTCGTGGTGGGCTATGGCCTCGATGATCGTGAGTACAAGCGCAACTTGCCGTTTGTAGGCGTGGTTGAAACTTCTGCCTGAGCGCGTACACATGAGCGAGGCGACAGACCAGGCGCTTGT
>JAYWGD010000223.1:0-2238 GCA_043778435.1 Myxococcales bacterium
GTTGCGCGTGCCGACGGCAAAGAGTTCGATATTTTAGACTTCGACCGCCAGCGTTTGGGCATCCCTTGCCGCGACGTACGAGGCCGCGCAGTGGTGCTCTTTGCAGGCGACTGGCAGTTCAACTCAGCCAAGCGCGAGATGCCCGGCATCGTTTACGGCGAGACGGCACGCGGCCTTGTGGCCGTAGAGATGCAGTCATGAGGCTCCGCGTCGCCACACTCAACGCCAACGGCATCCGATCGGCGACCACCAAGGGGCTCGCCGACTGGATCAAGCGCACCTCACCGGATGTGCTCTGCATCCAAGAGGTGCGCGCAAGCGACAGCGATGTACCCAAGGAGCTCTTCGAGCTGGGCTACGAGGTGCACCTCTGTGCCTCCGAAAAGAAGGGCTACAGCGGTGTAGGCGTGTGGTCGCGCGTGCCAGTGAAGAAGGTCGTACGCCACTTGCCCGGCGAAACCGAATTCGACGCCGAAGGCCGCTATCTCGAGGTGGACTTGGGTGAGCTCCGTGTGGCCTCCGCTTACTTCCCCTCGGGGACCAGCGGCGACGAGCGCCAGCAGGCAAAATACAGGTTCATGGGCCACATGCAGGCGCATCTCAAAAAGCAGAGCAAGGCCAAAAAGCCGTTGCTGGTGTGCGGTGATGTGAACATCGCGCACAAGGAGATCGATCTCAAGAATTGGAAGGGCAATAAGAAGAATTCAGGCTTCTTGCCCGAAGAGCGCGGGTGGATGAGCGAGCTTTTTGAACAGCACGGACATGTGGACGTGTTCCGTGCACTCTGCACGGAGCCCGATATGTACACATGGTGGTCGAACCGCGGCCAGGCTCGCGCAAAAAATGTTGGATGGCGCATCGACTACCATCTGGCTCCTCCGGGGCTCGCAAGCAAGGCCGTGCATACCGAGATCTACGCCGCAGAGCGCTTGTCGGATCACGCCCCGCTGATTGTAGACTACGAGCTATAGCCCGGATGCCCACGCGGCTTCGGCCGCAACACGCACCACTTCCAGCGTCACGCCATGCTTTCGGGCCGCGCGTGCACAATCGTCGAACTCCGCTTTTGCACGTGCGGGCAAACCTGGTCGCATCGCCACTTTGACCTGTATTTCACCGTACTTTGTGTTCACTCGGTGCAGTTGGCGCGCCAGCTCTTCGCGCGCCACAATGTGCCGACGTACACCCAAGGTTCGCGAATTTTCAAAAAGTGCAGTCTGCACTCTTTCGACATCGGCGGCTTGCACCAGCGCATGCACTACGACGAGCGGGCGGCCCTTCTTGCCAATGGCTTGCACCGTCCACACATCTACCGCGCCGGCGTCACGCACGCGCTCGGCGAGCTCGGCCAAGTCTTCGCCTGTCATGTCGTCGAGATTTGCAGCAAGCTCCACAAGCTCGGCCGCTTTGGCACTTTGCACTGAAACATCTGCACTCTGCACTGGATCAATCAGCACCGCACGCAGCGCGTTCGGGCGCTCCTTGCGGTTCTTGCTCCCCAAGCCCCAACCTGCGCGAAGCACGCGACCGGCAGGCCATACGCTCGCCGTTCTTCCTAGAGCGCCCACAAGTGCAGCGCCCGTGGGAGTCACGAACTCGAAGGCATCCGGTACGCCGTAGGTTTGGTGTTCGGCCAAGCACAGCACCACGGCCGGCGCAGGTTGCGGAATCTGCCCATGCGCGGCCGTGACGAATCCTGTGCCAAAAGGCAGGGGCGATACCAGCAGCTCTGCGCCCAAAAAATCGAGCGCTATGGCGACGCCCACCATGTCGACGATGCTGTCTACGGCGCCCACTTCGTGAAAGTGCACCTCATCAATGCTTGTATGATGCACCTGAGCTTCGGCCTTGGCCAAGCGTGCAAAGGCGCACTGGGCGCCGTCCTTCTCCTCGACCGAAAGGGATGAGCCGGCGATCATGTCGCGAATCTGGGCGTAGTCGCGAGGCTCCTGAGCTTCCTTGACATGCACGTCGACTTTAAGCCCGCTGATGGCATGCCGCTCACCGCGCGTGAGGCGTAGCTCATAGCCCTCCAAACTCATGTGCTGAAGGCCATGCTCAATCTCGTGCCAAGGCACACCCAAGTCCACCAGAGCGGCGAGAATCATGTCGCCGGCGAGGCCGCTGGGCGCATCGAAGTATAGAACCTTTCCGATACCCGCCCCGCGCACGAGCGGCGGCTGGGACAGGGCGGCTTCGCTGAGAATATGCACGTCTTGAGCGTGTACATGAGCGATT
>JAYWGD010000224.1:0-6218 GCA_043778435.1 Myxococcales bacterium
GGCCCATACTCTGCACGATAAGTGTGCAGTCCAACGTTCATCGACGACCAGCCAAACACAGCGGTGCTGTCGAACAGAGTTCCGGAGCCGTCGGGCTTACCTCCAAGGCTCTCACAAATTTTCGCCACCTCGGTGACCGACGCACGAATGAGCCCCCCACATTGCAAACCACGCCGATTTAGAGACCAATTTCCGCTGCTACAATCTGACGGACGAGAATGAGAGTGCCAACCATGTTCATCTTTCTCCTCGTCACGAAGGCCTCCGAACTCATCGTAGCCTGTACGTCCGCTCAAATATTCAGGCTTGAACAAGAGCCACTCGTAGTATGGGATGCGTGCCACTCGGGTCAGGTCACAGGCAAATGCCGCGTTCAGAAGCTCCATTTTTATGCGACGAAGCGAGGCACGATCGTTTGGAACGGGTGTTTCTCGCCCCGGCGGCGTGCACGCCTTCGCCGACGTCAAAAGGCGTTCTGTATCGCGCAGCGCGCTTGCGTGAGCGTCAAGCTTTTTTCGGTCTTCAGCTGACAGCCTCTTGTTGAGTGCCTCCATCTGCAGCTTGACAGAGTCAAGCACCGACGAGCGTGTGGCCAATCGCCGAAGACGCGCCTTTGCATCTCCTGCATACGGAGCGAATACCCGGTCCCAAATGGTTGTCGCATCATCCCGCATGTCGATAACCCCGAGCGGCGTCGGCATGAACGCGCCAATGGCCTCCGGAATTTCGACCGACCCGCGAGTCCCAAAAATATCAACGCTAATGGGGTCGTTACAAATCTTTGTGTCTGCCACGTAACTTTGGATCTGCTCGGGCGTCGGATTGTTTATCTCGTTGCTTCCGCAGTGGATCTTTGTGACCCGCTGGTCATTGGCTGTCAGCGCGTGATTTTCCGCCACCACATGGGCGCCGCGGCCGTTATACTGCGCATGGGCCGACAGCATGTTGATGCCGGAGAACATTGAAACCTTGGACTTCAGGCTCTCCAAAGGTGCCATTGAAGTGTTGAGCTGTAAGTTTGGCCAGGAGCCTTTTGGGTTCCATTGCGGAGGGCTGACCCCAAGGTTGGCAAACTCGGCGAAAACCAGTCGACGCGGACTCTCCACGGCGTCGGCTCGTGCGGACCCCGGTTGAAGCGACGACAACATCGGCAACGAGATTGCGACGCCACCGGCACCACGAAGCACGTTGCGACGATTGATGGGATTGCTCATTCGGAGTCCTTTGTGGTGGCCGCGCGAAAAGCAGCAGAGGTAACAAGAGCAATCATCGCATCGCGTTGGTCGGTCATCAATTTCTTTCCCATTTCGGCCGCGAGGGCTCCGTCGGTCTCGCCGGTCTGTCGCCCCATGGCGTAACGAATCCACTGCTTACTGAAACATGCCGCGGCCGCCTCTGACGTGCCGACACGAGCCGACAATTCTGCCGCTCCAGAAAATTGCGGAGCGAACGACTCGAAGCCGGCTTTCGAGGCATATGCGGTCGCTTTGGCCGACGTATTCACAGGCTTTCCCTTGTCCGTGGGCCTTACCTTGCCACCTTGGTCAAACGCTTCGAACGCAAACCCTAGCGGGTCCGTTTGTGCGTGGCACCCGCCACATCCTGGCGTGTCTGCGATAGCTTCATGCCACTCTCGGTTGGTCATCTCCGCCGTTACAGCCGGCGACTTCGTTAATGCGTCGGGGGGAGACTCGCCAATCCCGCTGCATAGGACTCGATAGACAAACCACTTTCCTCGCACGGTGGGGGCCGGGGCAGACTCCAAAGCGTGAGAGGACAAGAAGCTACCTTGAGTCAAAAGCCCCCCTCGTCCAAGCGATGACATCCCGTTGACACGCGTAAAAGCGGGACCCGACTTTGCGCTAAAACCGTAATAGGTCGCGAGAGCGTCGTTCGCATAGGTGTGATCTGAGCTGAAGAGCTGGCCGAAACCAGGTCTCTCTTGCCCCGCCCAATCCGCGGCATACGCGCGCGTTTCTTCCAACATCGCCCGCGCGGTATCTTGCGACCACCCAGGGACATTGCGAGATACGCCAGCGAGCCGCGTGACATCGAGCCATTCAAGAACGAACCGAGCCGCGGCTTGTGCGGCACGGCTATCGCTCAGCATGAGAACAACGCGTGCTCGAAGTTTGGTAGGTTCATCGAGATCGCCGTCAGACGCAGCTTTCATCAACGCGTCATCGGGAGGGCTTCCCCACAGCGCAAAAGACAGCCTGGCCGCGTACTCTGAAGACGTAAGGCGAAGTACACCCTCCGGCGCTCCCATTTCTTGCGTTCCAAAGCTTGTAAGATACATAAAGTTTGGCGACAGAAACATCGCCGATACGACTCTGGCAACCGCCTCCTCGCGAGGAATGCGCAGCTCTACATCGTCCGTGCGGCTCTCTAACGTGCGCTGCAAGGAGACGTAGCTCTCAACCTCAGCTGCCGACAGCGCGCGACGAAAGACCCGTGCGCCGAAACTCTTGATGAAGCCGGAAAAGCACGAATCACCTGCCGCTAACATGGTGCAGCCAAGCAGCTTGCCTGACGAGTGTGTCTTGAGAGCGGCATCAAACACGGTTGTCTCAAACACTTGGTTTCGGTCCGCATCCCATGTGAGATCATCTGACAGTGTCTCGTATGCATCTCTCGACGGTACATCTTTGATGGCCAACGCTGCACCTGTGTTGTCGCCCAACAGACTACGAAGGCTGGCATCTAGCTCATAGCGTGACAATCGGCGAAATGGCGCTGCACTGCCTTTTGAGGCTTGCGCCTCAGGAGTCGTCTCCGACTGCCCCTTCGTTACGCCTTCCTCGGGACCTAGGCCACCAATGTTGCCGGTACATGCTGCAAAACACGCTCCCACTACGACCGCCGAAACGAAGCTTTGCTGCCTTCCACGGATTACCATATGGCTAGTGTTCTACCGTTAGAGATGCCGCGCTACTCAGCCACTTAATATTGTGCGACCCAAGCACACATGTTTGGGGGCGGTACTAAAAGGATCTCCAAGGGACATGCCTTACACAGCAGGCCGCCAAGAAGGTGTGGTGCACCCGATGAGCGTGCTCACAACATGAGTGGGGTCACAGATTGTGCTTCATCGAAGACGGGGTGTCATGTTTCGATGCGCCTTACCGCGCGCGCGTCGTTGCACGCGTGACCGCCGCGTTCATGGCTATCCACCACGCGAACCAGCTCTGTGGCCCCCCCCCCCACGGAAACAGCGCCGCGTGTTCTTATTGACTACGTGCTCTCCTACGAGGTGGTGTGCATGTGGCACACCCGAACCACAGCACCGAATTTCGGGCCGCACTCGAGCGCCTGCTGCCTAACGACGAAGCGCGCAAAGACCAGCTATGCCTGCTTGCGCACGAACTGGTGTGGTGAGTCCCCTCACAACCCCGTAGGTGGGAAGCTCACTTGCTCGCCCGCCAACACGCAGCCAGTCGCGCGTGAGGGGCTTCCTGCCACGCAGGTTTGGGCCACGTTGCAGCCGCGTGTGCGGTCGAGCGCGAAGTCGTTGTTGCCGCGCACCAAGATGCCCACGAGCTCCAGCGTTGCGGGGTCGAACACGCCCGAGCCCGAGTTGCCGGCGAAGGCATCGAGGTTGGTCTCAAAGTACCCGCGCGGCGACACGCTAAGCACCTTTGCGCCGTCGGTGATCTTGGTGGGCAAGCCCGCCGGCGATCCGGCCATCACCAAGGCCTGACCCGCCTTGAGCGAGCTTGTGCTTGCCTGGCGAACGCGCGCCGGCGTCTTGTCGGCGCTCACGGTGCGATCAAGACGAACCACCGCGTAGTCAGAGCCGTTGTCGTCTCGGAACTGCTTCTCCACACGCTTGCAGGTGTAGACGTCGTTCGCCTTCATGACCGTCAAGCTCGTCGCACTTGCGAGGCTGTAGTTGAACACCCATCTGTTGTTGACGCAGCCGCCGTTCTCGACGCAGTGCCCCGCGGTCAAAACGAGATCGGGGCCCACCAGCGTGCCCGAGCACGATGCGATGGCAGGATGGTTGCTAAAGCGCTCGCCCGAGCACAACCCATTTTGTTCACCGTAGGTGCCGTTGCCGCGCAGGCGCACACCGGCCGCCGAGACACTGATGAACGCATCATTCGACACCATGGCTACAATCGAACGCTGCACGAAGGTACGCAAGGTTGCGTTGGTCTCCGTATAGACATCGCGCCGGTTGTCGGTGCCGTAGATGACCGCGCCTTCGCCCTCGGAGATCAAGCTCGAATCGTCGATGGATTCTGAGTGCGGAGAAACTGCGCAAGCGCCAACAAGGCAGATCGAAAAAGCTGAGACCCATGACTTGATGTGGTTCACGCAATCTTCTTTCGCTCGTTGCGCGCCCACACACCAGCAATTTTTGCGCAACGCATGTTGCATAAATTGCGCACTATGCTTACAATGTCGCGCAACCACACGAAACGTATGCAAAGGTATGACATCGCTGAGCGCAGGTCAGAACAGCGTCTAAGGCCTCCCCGAACGAGGCAAAATGTGATGAAACCCTAGCCATGTCCGACGTCGCAACCTCGCTCGTTTCTGGTCTGACCACCGGCCCTATTCAGGGCTCTTGCAAAGTGTACTTACCCGGCCAATTGCATCCGTCGCTGCGCGTGCCCGTACGGCGCATCGACACCACGCCCACAGCGGCACGGGACGGCCTCAAAAAAACAAGCCGCCCCAACCCCTCAGTGTATGTCTACGACACGAGTGGCCCATACACCGAGACAGGCGCAACCATCGACGCCGCACGCGGCCTGCTTCGCCCACGCGACGCATGGGTCGACGCGCGCGGCGATGTGACAAGCATGCAAGGTGCAAAGAACGTTGTGCGCCGCGCCAGGGCCGACGCCAACGTCACACAATTGCACTATGCACGCAAAGGCATCATCACCCCCGAGATGGAATTTGTCGCCATTCGCGAGAACCTGGCGCACGCCGAAAAGTACGCCGCGCAACATCCCGGCCAACGCTTTGGTGCCAGCATCCCCGAGCGCGTGACGCCCGAGTTTGTGCGAGACGAAATCGCACGCGGCCGCGCCATCATCCCATGCAACATCAACCACGGCGAGCTGGAGCCCATGGCCATTGGCCGTAATTTTTTGGTGAAGGTCAACGCCAACATCGGCAACTCGGCCGTGGCCAGCACCATCAACGAAGAAGTAGAAAAGCTCGTGTGGGCCATCCGTTGGGGCGCCGACACGGTGATGGATCTCTCGACCGGCGACAACATCCACGAGACCCGCGAATGGGTGATCCGAAACAGCCCAGTGCCCGTAGGCACCGTGCCCATCTATCAGGCGCTAGAGAAGGTCGGCGGCAAAGCCGAGGAGCTCACCTGGGACATCTACCGCGATACACTCATTGAGCAAGCGGAGCAGGGCGTCGACTACTTTACGATCCATGCAGGCGTGCTCCTTCGCTACATCCCTCTCACGGCCAAACGCCTCACGGGCATCGTGTCGCGCGGCGGATCCATCATGGCCAAGTGGTGCTTGGCGCATCATCAAGAGAACTTCTTGTACACGCGCTACGACGAGATCTGCGAGATCATGAGGGCCTACGACATCGCGTTTTCGCTAGGCGATGGCCTGCGACCGGGATCCATCCGCGACGCCAACGACGAAGCGCAATTCTCCGAGCTACGCACACTGGGCGAGCTCACAAAGCGCGCATTGAAGCATGATGTGCAAGTGATGGTCGAAGGCCCCGGCCATGTGCCCATGCACATGATCCAAGAGAACATGACCGAGCAGATCAAGCACTGCGACGAAGCCCCTTTTTATACGCTAGGCCCACTCACCACCGACATCGCGCCAGGCTACGATCACATCACAAGCGGCATCGGAGCCGCCATGATCGGCTGGTACGGCTGCGCGATGCTTTGCTACGTCACGCCCAAAGAGCACCTGGGCTTGCCCAACAAAGACGACGTAAAAGTAGGCGTCATCACCTACAAGATCGCGGCCCACGCAGCCGACCTCGCCAAGGGACACCCTGGCGCCCAAGCACGCGACAACGCATTGTCCGAGGCGCGCATGGAGTTCCGCTGGAACGATCAGTTTAACTTGGCCCTAGACCCCGACACCGCACGCAGCATGCACGACGAGACACTGCCCGCCGACGGCGCCAAAGTGGCCCACTTCTGCAGCATGTGCGGCCCAAAATTTTGCTCCATGCGCATCAACGAAGACGTCGCCGCCGCCATGGCCGAC
>JAYWGD010000225.1:0-6217 GCA_043778435.1 Myxococcales bacterium
GTTTGGGGCAGTGGCGCCAATGACATCTGGACCACTGGGTACGGCGGTACAACCCTTCACTATGCGGGTTCGAGCTGGACTCAAATACCCAGTTCTACATCTGCGGACCTTCGCGCCATCTGGGGCAGCAGTGGAAATGACGTCTGGGCTGCTGGAGACGGGGGCACGATCCTTCACTATACAGGTTCAACGTGGAACAGCTTCGCCAGCCCCCTTTCGAACACCGTTTTTGCGCTTTGGGGCAGCAACGCCAACGATATTTGGGCGGTGAGTTATGGCGGTACGATCCTTCACTACACAGGGTCGCGATGGGACTCCGCGACGGTCGCTCCATTTGCAGATCTCTCCACGATTTGGGGAACAGGTTCTGGAGATGTTTGGGCGGCTGGTTACGGCGGCATAATTCTTCACTACACGGGTTCGTCTTGGCGCTCCGTGACGGCAACCTCGTCCGCGTCGCTGTACCGTCTGTGGGGCAGTGGCCCAAGCGACGTTTGGGCCGTCGGGATCTTCGGAACCATTATCCACCTCACCCCATAGGCATACCCTCACAAAACAACACGGCCCATGTTATCGCACTGCGAGAACATGGGCCTTTTTAGGTGCACACCGCACCGAACTCAAACCTACGCAAACAGCGAGCTGACGGAATCCCCAAGTTGAATGCGACGGATCGCCTCACCGAGCAAAGTTGCGATACTGACTTGGCGGATCTTGCTGCAGCCTCGGGCCAAATCGGAGAGCGGAATGGTGTCTGTGACGACCACCTCGGAGAGCACCGACGCCTCAATGCGCTCGATGGCTTTGCCCGAAAAGATGCCGTGCGTGGCCACAGCGGCAACCCGCGTTGCGCCGTGATCTATCAGCGCTTTTGCAGCTCCGCACAAAGTGCCGGCGGTGTCGATCATGTCGTCGACGATCACGCAAGCCTTGCCGTCTACGTCGCCGATCAGGTGCATCACTTCGCTCACGTTGGCGCGTTCGCGGCGCTTGTCCACGATGGCGAGCCCAGCCCCCAAGCGTTTCGAATACGCGCGCGCGCGCTCGACCCCACCCGCGTCAGGCGAGACCACCACACTGTGCTCGTCAAAGGCACCACGCAAGTAGCCGTCGAGCATGATGGGCATGGCATACAGATGGTCGAACGGCACGTTGAAGAAGCCCTGAATTTGGCCCGCATGCAGTTCCACAGCCACCACGCGAGAAACCCCCGAGGCCTGAAGCAAATCGGCGACAAGCTTGGAGGTGATGGGTGTGCGTGGGGCGACTTTGCGGTCTTGGCGGGCGTAACCGTAATAGGGAATCACTGCTGTGATGGATCCGGCTGAGGCACGACGAAGCGTATCGACCATGATGAGCAGCTCCATCAGGTTGTCGTTCACGGGGCCGCATGTGGGCTGAATCACAAAGGCGTCGGCACCGCGTACGCTGTCGTGAATTTCAACGAAGGTCTCACCGTCAGAAAAGCGCTCCAATCGAACCCCCGAAAGAGGTTGGCCCAGATAGGACGCGATCGCTTCTGCAAGGGGGAGATTCGCTTTGCCCGCAAAAAGGCACATCCGGGGCTTGGTCATCTCGCTGTATTCCTCTCTCACAACATTTGCCTACGAACCACTACCGCCGTGCCAAATTTTGGCACTCTGCACGCGGACCGCGCGTGGCAGTTTCGGCACAACGTTTGTACGCCTCGCGGGCCTTGGCCTTTTCCCCACTCAACTCGAATGCGGCGCCCAACAAAAGGTAACCTTCGGCTTGTTCGGGCGACGCCGCAATGGCGCGTTCGGCAAACTGCCGCGCATCTTCTCGCTTGCCCAAATCCAAGGCGCGCTCGGCTTTTTTACGAAGGCTTACCGCGTCCAAAACGGGTGCCGCTTCAACGGGGGCTTTCGCAGCGGCAATGGTCTCGGCGCTCAGCTCGGCCAAAGGCACCGGCTGCACCGTAGGCAGAGGCGGCGCGGGGACATCAAGCGCATCTTTGCGGCTCACCCCGGCCAGCACGGCAACGGCCAAAAACAAGAGGCAAGCGGCCACACCGTAGCTCACCAAACGGCGATAGCGCGCGCGCGCCGCTTGGGCTTCGTCGCTCATCAACCGAGCGACGCGCAAGCTTGGACGCGCGAGCTCTGCTTCGAGCTCGGGCGGAATCACCGACATCCGATCGGGGGCGACAGAAAAAAAACTGGCTTCCACAAAGTCCGAGTCGACCATCTTGGAGGGTGGCACCGACAGCGCACTCTCGTCGCTGGCAAGAATCAAGGTTTGCTTCTTCGCCGCGGCCTTGTTGTTACGAGGTGGCGGCGACGAGCGCGGCACGCTCGCAGGCATTGAAGAATCTGGAGCCGGCAGCACATCCGCCGAGGCCAAAAAAGCCAACGAGATGCCGGAGCTCGACGAGCGAGGTCCCGAGTCGGGAACACCAGACTCGCGCGCCGAAGGCGCCGGACGAGACGATCGGCCCGACCGCGAGGATGGCGGCAGCGACCTACTGGACGGCTTGGCTTTGGTCTTTTTGCTCACCGAAAATCTCCGTCACACAACTTAGGTCACAGCGTAAAAAAGGGGGTAGCCCACAGAAAAGAACGCGTCAACGCGCCTCACACCGAACGAACACAAAACACATGCGGCGTCAGCAATGCACTTACTGACGCCGCAATTTCTTCCGCTCTCAGCAAAGATTGATTGATGCGTAGCTCGCCAAAGCTTTGGTGCAGCTCTCTTTGGCTGCGTCGGCAGCGGCTTGGCTCGCCTTTAGGCCATCCAGTGCGGTCTTGCATGAAGCCTCCGCGTTCGGCGTGGTGCTCTTCTTGGCAAGAGCCGGACAGCACACCGCGTACAGCTTGGTGCAGTCCGCACTCACCGTGACAGTTGTCGTGGTTGGCGTCACAGTGACTTGAACGGAACCATCGGCGCCGGCCAAGGCGCCTACAGCCCCGCCATTTCCGCCGGCAACCGTGGTCGAAGGCTTCTCAACGGTGCTTTCGGCACCTTCCTGAATTCCATCGATGGTGGGCGCCGGGCCCGCACCATTGGAACATGCCGTCAGCATAAGGAGCGACGTGATACACGCGATAGCAAGTGTTTTCATTGGGTCAACTCGCTTGCGGATCAAAAGTAGTAGAGCGCCGAAACGTTGCCCGTGAAGATGTCCCATGGCTTGTCACCCACTGAGGTGCCGATCGACGTGCTGCTCGTGTTGATGGCCAAATCCTTCGTGGAGTAGCCGGTGTGGGCGTACTTGAAGAACGCGCCGACAGAGCCCTGCAAAGCCAAGTTTGGCACGCCAATAAAGCCGAACTGAATTTCGGCGCCGGCGCGCGCGCCGATATCCAAGCGCAACCCGCTGTACTTTTTGTCCAAGTCAGAGGTGGTGGTACTGGCTTCGGTCTGGCTCGCGAAGCCCACATTGAGCTCAGGAATGACCTGAAAGCTATAGTGCTTCTTGGCGGTGAGCACGTAAGGCAAGCCTGCATGAAACACGAACGCAAACGCGCCGGGCTCATCGGTGGTGTTGGCGGTGTTCACCACGGTGGTGGTCTTCGAGCCGCCTTTGACGGCAAGGCCGAGGCCGGCGTCGAGGCCGATCTTGTCGTTGAGCCAGTAGCGAACGCCGACCACAGGCGCCTTCAGCGTCACGGTGCTGGTGCCCGAGGTGGCGGCCATGGTCACGTCTTGAACGCCCATGTAGCCCACCGCGAGGTGCCCAACGACAGCGGCGTGGTCGGTGGCAGGCTCAACAGCCATCGGCGTAGAAACAGGGACCAATGGAGCGGGAGCGGTTGGGACAGGCTGCATGGTGTAGCCCTGCGCGAGCGCATTGGCAGACATCGTGATGAGCGAAGCGACGAATGAGGAAATTTGAATGGTGTTCATTTGTGTAACCTTAGAGAGGGGGTGGTTTGCAGAGTTGTCGCAACAAATTTTTTGGAGTCTCCGCTTTGTCGCCCAAAGTAGGCAGTGGAGGATCCGCGCCGGTTGCTAGTCGTCAAAGAGGCTCTTGTCGCGCCAAAAGCAAATCCGTCACCGCACACGCAGTTATTTCCAAACGATGAACCACCGTTCATGTGAACAGCGGTTGACGACGGCCCCCGAAACACGTCAGAAGCCGCCTCCCGATGAAAACCCTTACGTTGCAACGCCGCGCTGTTTCCGCCGTACGGGCGGGCCACCCTTGGGTGTACCGCGAGGGGTTGCTAGCGCCTCGTGAAATGCCTGTCACGGGAGAGAGCGTGAAGCTTCTCGTGCCGGGCGCGGAAGGGGTTGCGTATTACGGAATCTTCGACGCAACATCGCCTTTGGCGGTTCGGGTATGGGCAGGCGCCACCAGTGAGGTCAACGCGGGCACCTTCGGAGCGCATGCTGAGCGCGCATTTGCCGTACGCGATTGGCTGTTTGCGGGCGGCGAGACAAGCGCCTATCGCCTGCTGCACGGCGAGGGTGATCGCATGCCGGGGTTCACACTCGATCGCTACGGCGACGTCGCAGTGCTCCGTACGGATGGCGATGCGGCCGGCGCGCGAACGCCCGAATTTGTGGAGGCTATCTGGCCGCTCTTGCGCACGCAGGGCATTGTCTCGCTGCTTGGCCGAGACCCCGACCGCAGCGGGCCCCCCATCGTTCTTCACGGACCCATGCCAGATGCGCGCGTGGTGGTGGCGGAACACGGGGTCCCCTTTTGTGTGGACTTGTTCGATGGCCAAAAGACGGGCGCTTTTTTGGACCAACGAGACAACCGCCGACGTGTAGGCGAGTTTTGTGCCATGCTCGCCGCACGAGGGATTGTGCAAGCGATACGCATGCTGAATCTATTTTCGTATGCGGGCGGGTTCTCAGTGTTTGCCGCACGCGCGGGCGCCATCACCACCAGTGTAGACATCGCGGCCAAAGCACACCGCACAGCGGAGGAGAGTTTTCGTGCTGCAGGCCTAGACCCAAGCGGGCATCGCTTTGTCGCCGCCGACGCCTTTCAGTTTATGCAAAACGCGCTGGAGCGGGGCGAGCAGTTCGACGTGATTGTTTGCGACCCGCCAAGCTTTGCGCCCAACGAAAAATCAGTACCGCGTGCCACCGAGGCCTACACAAAGCTGCATGCAGCATGTGCCAAGCTATTGGCTCCGGGTGGTGTATTTTGCGCAGCATCGTGCTCCAGCCACATGAACATGACACGCTTTGCGGCAACGCTGACGGACGAGGCCTTGGGTCGCACAGATCTGCGGGCCATCGCGAGTTATGGTCCGCCTCGTGATCACCCGACGTTGCCGGCATTCCCAGAGGGCGCATATCTGAAGTTTGTCGCGCTCGCATGAGGATGCACATTGCATCCTTTTTTTTCTTGGATCTAAGCGCCGTGAAGGTTATGAGCTCAAACATTACCGGGCGCATAACTCAGCGGTAGAGTGCCACCTTCACACGGTGGAGGCCACAGGTTCAAATCCTGTTGCGCCCACAACAATCGGAGGCGGAGTTCTAGCGAACTTCGCCCCTCGTCGTTCCATACGCTCGTCCTCGACGGGGTCGAGGCCAGGGTGCGAAAACTGAAGAGAGCGCTCGTTTTTCTCAAGTTTGGCCGATGAGGCGTTACACCGATGGGCATCCAACCGTACTCACTGCTGAGTACCGAAACACTGAATCCTTCGGTTGACACCCAACAGTATGGAGCACCAACGATGACCAAGACCACGACAGATCATTTTATCGAGCAAAACGCAGCATATGCAGGCGGACAAGTGGTCCATGGTGCGGCTTACCCTGGCAAGCAGCCGATTCAGCCGGCCAAGCGTGTTGCTGTGGTCGCGTGTATGGACGCGCGATTGGATGTGGAGGACTTGCTGGGTCTGCAGACGGGCGACGCTCACATCATCCGCAATGCGGGCGGCGTCGTGAACGAGGACGTCATTCGCAGCCTCATTATCTCGCATCATCTGCTGAACACTCAGGAATTTATCCTCATCCATCACACGCGCTGCGGCATGTTGGCGTTTACGGACGATCTCCTAAAGGCCGGGCTAGAGGGCGACCCTGCGGCCGAGAAGCTGCTCGGCCAAGCAACCGGCCGCGCATTCACCAGCTGCAACAGCTGCTCGACTTCGCCGACGGCATTTCATGCCTTCCGCGGAGCCATCGAGGCGCTCGATGCTCCTCGGGACGACAAGAACATCGAACGCCTCAGCTGGGACGTTCGGCGCGGACTGTCCGCGATTCACAATCACCCATGGTTGCC
>JAYWGD010000226.1:0-2227 GCA_043778435.1 Myxococcales bacterium
GTCCCCCTCTACTCCATCGAATCGGTGAATGGCGTGCTTTGGAAGCAGCTGGCCAACGACTTCAAGTCTGTGTTGGCGCGCATGCAATGGCGTGAACGAATGCCCGCTCTTGTCGCCAAGCAGTTAGAGGGCTTGCGTGCCGCGCGAGATGAGGATGCTACGTGGGTGTTGGATTCTCCCATGCTCGCGAAATCGGTTGCGAGCATCATGTTCGGTTTGGTCTTTGATTCGCCCATGACCCCTTCCGACTCATCGCTCTTTTATGCGGCTTCACTCGAATGGCGGCGAGAGATTGCGGTCAAGAGTCAGGGCGATATTGGTATCAAGCAGCAGTTCTGGCGGCGTCTGCAAGAGCTGGTCGCGGAATCCACTTTCAAAGATGGACTCCCGACCTACAGCCACGATCCTGCTGCGTGGTTGTCTGTCTTTGCGCAGCCATTTTTGATCTCGCCGATGATCAACATCGGTGACATCTTTGTCTCCGTGTTTGCAGCGCTCGATGCCGACGCAAAGCTCGCTGCGCGCGTGCACCTTTGGGTCGAACAAGGAGATCGCCCACGCATTGAGGGCGTGCTCCTGGAAGCCATCCGACTGAACCACCCATTTCCGATGTTAGAACGCGAGCTCACACGCGACCTGGAGTTCGCTGGGACCAAACTCGCCTCTGGCACTCAGGTGTTCATCTCGCTCGACACCTTTGAGCAAGACCAAACCTTTGACCCTGAGCGATGGCTCGTGTCTCCCAGAAGCAATCCCTACTACGCGATTCCGTTCGCAGCGGGCCCGCGCATGTGTATCGGAAAGCCTGTAGCGATGGAGTTGATGAGTTCCCTGCTGATCGGAATTTTGGCCGACTTTTCGCAGCATCAAGTGAACCCTGCGAAGGGTCACCTCTACAGCGGGCGCGCCAATGATGGTGGGGAATCCGCGGCCGAATTAGCTTATCAAGTTAAAGTGTTTGCACGTGCGTTGCGCCACAGCCTTGGCGCAGGATTTGGCCGGATGCGTGCAATCTTAACCGGTTAAAGCATGGACGGAGAGCACGAGAGCACATCGCATCAACGGATGCGCACGTTGCGTGCCAGATGAGTGAAGCACCAGGCTCAGGGAGTCGCAACTTAAGCACAAGCTCTGGCGCGTTGTCGCTGCTTGGGCTCGCCCCAACCTCACGGTCGTCTGCTTGCATGACGGCGTCACCGCTGTATTCGAGCTTGAGTGTGGTTTGCGCGGCCCGCGTGGTTCCGACGATGCCCGCCTTGCGAAGCTCTCGCTAACTCGTCAGCATTGTCGTCATGTTGCAACGACTTCTCGCTTTGTCGCTGGTATCAGCCTCAGCGCTTGCAGAGACGATGGTGGATGCGGGCCGCGCGGCGAAGCTTGTGTACCCTGCGCCCGAGTCGCCGCCCATTGTTTGCGCGGCGGGCGACGTGCGATGTATGTTGAGTACACGCTTTTCCAAAAGTCCTGCGGCGCAAGGCGTGGTGCTCGAGCTCTACGATCAGTACGGCGACATCGTAGGGGTCGAAGAAGAACACTTTATGAACGGAGGCTTCCGGGGCACGCTGCACATTGTGCCCGCTTGGCCGACGGGCCCCGGCGAGCTCAAGCATCTGCATTGGGTGCTTGGCTTGCGGCGTGAGCTTGCGGCGTTTGAGGCTGCAATGAACGCCAAGAGTGTGGCGCCCATTCGCTATCGGCATAGAGCGATTGCGTGGAAGTTCCTGCGCAGTGTGAAACGCAAAACGCCATCCGCTTATGCTTCCAACTGGGAGGTTGGCTACAACTTGGATGGCTCGCTGAATACCTCGCAAACTGCCGTGCGGGACCTGCTGGTGCACGAGATCTTTCATCTGAACGATCAAGGGCACGGCGGTTGGTCGCTCCGCACCTTGGCCCCGGTCGTCTCGAGCATTTTTGCTCGCTGTAAGACCGATCTGGCGTGCCTGAAACCCTATGCCCCTACAACACTCAAGGTGCGCGGTGGCACCTACTACGCCTTCCAACCGAACAACGGCAACATGGCGGCCGAGTACGCTGCCGAGCTCGCCGCACGCTTCTTTTTGGAGCAGCGATCGGCCATGCGTAGCGAGCCCTTTGCACCCGGCGCCTTCAAGTGCAAGACGCCGGAGAATGCCCACGCGTGGCGCGCGCTCAGCGAGGAGTTCTTCGGCGGTGTGGACTTGGTTGCAGGGTGCAAGTAGCCGCGACCCGTTTGCAATTGCGATTG
>JAYWGD010000227.1:0-6205 GCA_043778435.1 Myxococcales bacterium
CTGTGGAGCTGTCGCGAGCCTTGGCAAAGAGCCGCGCCGTGCATGCGTGCGCGAGCCAGCGATGGGTGCGCTATGCACTAGGCCGTGAGCCCTCAAAGAGCGAGACGCCATTGCTCAACACACTCACCGAGCAGAGCCTTTCCGCGCAGAACTCTCTGCAAGCCATGCTCGCCAACTTGGCCAGCAGCACCAGTTTTCGCATGGTGCTCGTGCCACGCGCCCAAGGCAACACACCATGAAACTAGACCGCCGACAGCTCATGAAAGCCATTGGCCTCAGCGGTCTGGGAGGCGTTGGGATGAGCGCGCTTCACGACCGACGTGCGCAAGCCAGCGGAAGCGCGGAGCCGATGCGTGTGGTGTTCTTTGTCACGCCGCACGGGCATGTGCCCAACGCATGGCGCATGCCCGTGCTGGGCCCCAATACCGATGTCTACACCGAACACGCGCTGGGGCCGCTGGCTCAAAGCGACTTCGGCACGATGTTGCGACCGCTCTATCCGCTGCGGCAACACCTGATTGCCATCGAGGGCCTGACGCGTACCTCCGTCTTGGCAAATTTGGCGCAAGTGGCGAAGACGGGCGGAGACAACAACAACCACAACGTCGCGGTCTCCGACTTGCTGACTTGTGAGGCGGCACTGCAACGCTACGGTCTCATTTGCACCGGCGGCGCGCGTTCGCTCGACCAAGAGCTCGGGCTTCGAACGGGAGCCCCCGGTAGGTTTGGTAGTCGCGTCTACGGTTTTGACTACACGCCTAACGCGAGCCCAACACCGTTTTCGTTTTTGGGCCCCGGGCAGGCCTCGCCCATTGTCTCCTCCCCAACGGCTGCGCTACAAGATCTGCTCGGGTACTACAAGGCCCCCACCGAGGATGGTGGCGCCCTCTCACGAGACAAGCGCCTCGCAGAATTGCGACCCTCTGTGCTGGATCTTGTTGCACGCGAATACCAGGCCCTGGCACCTCAATTGAGTCACGAAGGGCGTGAGCGGTTGGCCAATCACCAACAGCTCATTCGTGATTTGGAACAGAGCCTCACGAGCAATCGCGTCGCGCATTGCGATCCGTCAGTCGACACAACGGGTCACACAATCACTCAATTTATGCGTCTTATCCGTATGGCATTTGCCTGCGATTTGACTCGTGTAGCGACCTTTGTTGCGCCCGTTCCGGAATGCCCAGAGTTTGGGTACCCCGCCGACGCCGCCGTTCATTCTCACTTCGCACATGCATCCATCGCGGGAGCGACTTCGTGCGGGCAGGCTTACTCACCCGTTGCTGAGCAAGCGATGACCGATCTCAGCACATGGTACGCCAACCATCTGGCAACCTTGCTGAGAGAGCTAGATAGTGTCGTGGAGGGCTCTGGCACGCTCTTGGATCGCACTGTCGTGGTGTGGGTCTCCGAGCTCGCCACGCCTACGCACGAGCATCACAACGGCTTCACGTTGATGGCTGGAGGGCGAGACTTCTTTAAGACCGGCAGCTACGTTCGGTACCCAGAATCACTCCCCAGCCCCTTGGCCAACATGCCTCGCACCGGCCCTGCACTCAGCAAGCTCTACGTCAGTGTGATGCAAGCCATGGGACAACCCGACACAAGCTTTGGCATGAGCCGCGCCACGGCGCATGACGGCACCGCACTCTGGCTCGACGGACCTCTCAAAGAACTGCACCGCGTTTAAAAAGTATGGCGTCGCCAAAAGTGAAGGGCGCGCTGCTCACAAGCAACGCGCCGTTCACTTTTGTCCAGACAGAAGAACTCAGGCCGCGGCTGAGGGCTTGACCACGGGCTCGGTGGTCGTCGCGCCGTAACCCTCTTGGCGGTAGTAATAATATTGGTAGTAGCCAGGCCGCTTGTCCAAGTCTACCGCGTTGAGAACGACGCCTGCAACGGGTGCGTCTACATCGAGCAAAGCACGCATGCCTTGCTTCGAAATGTTGCGCGAAGTTTGAAACGCACGCACGACGAACACGACCGAATCGACCAAGGTCGACAAGATGGCAGAGTCTGTCACCGCAGCTACGGGCGGACTGTCGATGACGACGCGATCGTAGCGTGAGCTGAGGCCCGCCAAAAAGTTGGCAAACTTCTCGGAGTGCAGCAGATCTGCAGGGTTTGGAGGCATTGGTCCTGCAGGAATGCAATCCAAGTTTGGGACGATGGTGGGGCGCGCAACCTGGTCCAAGGAGGCATCTCCCGACAGCACATTGGTCACTCCATCATCGCCAACGCGACCGAAAATGCGATGCAGGCGGGGGCGACGCAAATCGCAGTCCACAATGCAAACGCGATGTCCGCCCTGAGCCATCGAGATGGCAATACTGCAAGCCACCGTGGTCTTGCCCTCCGAGGGCGCCGCACTTGTCACGAGCAAAATACGCATCGCGTGATCGGGATTCATAAACAGAAGATTGGTGCGCACTGCACGCGCCGCTTCTGCAAGACCGCTGCGAGGCTCTGCATGCACCAACAGTTCGGGCGGCAAATTGTCGACGATAGGACGACGTGGCTTGCTCTTGTTGCCCGGGCCTTCATCCGCCATGACCGGCAACAGGCCCAAAAACGGAACGCCAAGCATCGTTTCCACGTCTTGTGGGGTTTTGATCGAGTTGTCGGTTTGGTCGCGAGCGACGGCCAATGCCAAGCCGAGCAGGATCCCCAAGCCGAGCGCAGCGGAAAGATTTGCACCCATTTTGGGGCGTATGGGAATGCGCGGCTCCACGGCCAAGTCAACCAAGCGAACGTTGTTCACGTTCATCATGCGAGCCAAGTTGGCTTCCTGCATTTGGCTCAGAAGCATGGCATAAATCTTCTCGTTTTGGGCACGAGCGCGATCCACACGGTGATACTCCAGCTCCTTCAGATTGAGCTCGACGGTGTGCTTTCTCGCGCCCTCATAGAGCCCGTTCTCGCCGGCCTCTTGCTTCACCACAATGGCAAGGTCCCGCGCGAGTGCACCTTGAATGTTGTGCACCTCGTCGAGCAAGTCTTTGCGCGCCTGTGCAATGGTTTCATCAGCCCGAAGCACCGAAGGGTGCTTCTCTCCTTTTTCGGTCAGCATCTCGCGGCGGTTACGAACGGCATCCTGGTAGCTCTTCCGGAGCTGAGCCAGGTACTCATTGCTGAGCAGCTCCGAAGCCGCAAGCTGATCGGGGTTCTCAGCCGTTACCTTTGCAAGCTCGCCATGACGCGCACGCAACTCCTGAAGACGAGTCCGCGTCTTGGTGAGTGCTTCGTCGTAGGCCTGCATCTCCGAGCGGCTAAGCTTCGAGACATCTTCGGGTGCACTGCTTGGTAGCTCATGGCTCTTCTTGAATTCGTAGAGCGAATTCTCGTTCGCTTCGAGGTCGGTGCGGGCACCTTCCAGCTGTGTTGCAAGCCACACCACGGCTTCACCTGTCGCGGTCACTTGCTTGTCAAGATTTTGGCGCACGTACTCACGAGCAATGGCATCCGCAAGCTCTTTGGACTGAAGTGGAATCGGGTCTTCCACACGAACAAGAACGATACGGCTGCCTTTTTGAGGCTCAATACGGATCTGATTTCGCAAAAGCTGAATGGCATCTTCCATCGGGATCGGCTCCGTCACCGTACGCCCGACGAAGCTTCGCTTGGTTGCAAGCTGCAAATCCTTGATGACCGCCGAAAGCACCTTCGCAGAGGTCATCAGGGTGTATTGCGTTTCGTAGTACTCGCGGTTGTCCATCAGCGAGCCCCAAAAGCGGCTCTCGGCGGACGACTTGTTGCCCAGGGGACGCACGACATCAGGGTCGAACTCGATGCTGACCACCGACTCGTAAATCTTGGGAACAGACTTGGTGTAAACCAGCGTGCCGACCACACAAATGAGCGTTGTGACGGCAACGATCACCGCGTTCTTTTTTAGCGTGTGAAGGAACCACGCGAACGAGAGTTTGGACTCATTCTCGAGGGTGGAAAGCATCGTCGATCGAGGCGACGGCGCGGCGCGTTTGGGTTCGTTAGGGAGGTCGTTCATCTCAAATGCTTGGCGAATGGTTGGAATGTGTCATACCTCGGAGGATCGGAGCAAGCCGCATCGCCGCGGCAAGCCACTCTGAATCCGCAAAGAGGTTTGAAAGCGTTGATGCACAGCCCCAATGGACACTCGAGCCGTGACATCTGGCTCAAGCACACGCAAGCCAGGCATGCACTCGCTTTGGTGTTACCCGCTTTGGCGCGCGCAGGCGTCCAGCCCGTGTTGGTAAAAGGGGTTGCACTAGAGGCAACGCTTTACGGCGACAGCGCTCAGCGCGCGATTTCCGACGTTGACCTGCGTGTACTCCCCACGCAATTTAAAAAGGTACGAGAAGTGGCCATGCGCGCAGGTTGGACGATTGCAAGCTTCTACCCCGCCTATGGCAGCCTCTGCCTGGACATCGAGAATATGCCCGTTGACATCGAATCTCACATCGGGCCCCCGGGGCTTGGCCGTTTGCGCGTCAAGGATCTGCTCGACCATGGGTCCATGCAAACCATCGGATCTACAGCGGTGATGGTTCCTGACGTCACCGACCATGCATTGCTTGTGATCGTCAATTTGTTCAAAGACAAAATCACAACCGCAATGCCCTGGGCCATTGGCGATTTGTCCCGCTTGGTCGCGCATCAGGACTTTGATGAGCAGCTGTTTTTGGCAAGAGCCAAGCGCTATCGCATGGCGTTGATGAGCAAAGTGGTGCTGCATCAACTGGGCCACGACACCCCCGCTCTACGCTCCCTCTCAAACCGTGTGAAGGCACCCGCTTGGTTCTCTCTTTACTTGCGCGCCTACAACAAGCACGCGAAAGCTCCCCACGCACTCACGGCAAGGCTGCTCGCGCGCGCAGGATCCGACGCGCCCTTGGATTGGGCACGGGCACTTTTTCTGGCGGCGCGTCTGGAATACGGAATGTAAGCACGGCCAATAGCGCAAAGGCGGCGGTCACAGGGATCCGTTGCCGCACGATGAGGCCCACGTTCGACACTCCGGCGGCGTAGATCACAGACATGGGCACTGCAAATGCCAAGAGCAATGCGGCAGAAGTTTTGTCGGTACGCCAAAGCTTAGGAAGATACCGGATGGTTCTGTACAACGAGTAGATAAGAAACAAGCCATCGAGTTTGGCCAGCTGCAGAGCGAGCGAACCGGGGCCCCACGGAAACGGCGACAACAACGTATAGGCCAACTTGAGATGGATTTGCGACCAAGGGCTATTGTTGGCATCAAAGTGAATGCCTGATCCACCTGTCGAGTTGGCATCGACTACGTTGGTCGATGTGCCAATGTCGAAAGTGCGCTGAGCATCGTCTCCCAATGTGGTGAGCACATCGGAATAGCTCGCCACGAGCATGAACGCGGCAGCGCCGACCACCAACGCCGTCATCTGACGAAACACAGAGCGCGACCCCAAGCCGACGACGCCGATCCCCATTGGCACCGCAACCGCGAACAGCAAGTAGTGGCGCACCAGCCACAACAAACCTGCACACACCACACCCACAATAAGTTGCTCCACACTAAATTTGTCGCTTAGTCGCACAGCGGCAGCCAAAGCGCCAAAGGTCAGGGCCAGAACCAGGCCGTCCTTGTACATATGCGAGGAATACAGGAAGATCGACGGAACAAAGAGCAGCGCTGCCGTGGCCCAGAGCGCAACGTTCTCGGGGACGCGACGCTGCACCGCGAGCGCGTAAAAGTTTAGGCCTGTGAGGCAAGCAGCACCCGCCACAACGGCCGTTCCACCAAGACGGGAAGGAACACTGCCGTTGAGAAAGAAAATGAAAGAGAAGATATTTACGGGCAGCGACACGTCGGAAATCTTCGCGGTGCCAACGTCCTGCATATAGTAATATATTCCTGTTCGTTCCCACGTTCGCGCGACCAAGATTGAGACTCGCTCATAACCCGTCCAGTCGCCTTCGACGCCATTCGTGAACCAGGGCAGGTCGGAACCAAACGCCATCATGGTGATGCGGGCAACCAATGCGAGAATGATGATCCACGCGAGCTCGCCGCGGTGCCGGCCGCCTACGTGGTTGGCCGCCAACACAAGACCACCAAAAACCAGAATGAAAAATGCGAGACCAATCACGCCATCACCTCAGTCGATGTAGAGACCACGGGACGAGGCGCCGAGGCCCCGCTAAGATCCAAGCGGATGTCGGCGTACTTGAGAATCCCAGGTCGATGCGACACGAT
>JAYWGD010000228.1:0-6148 GCA_043778435.1 Myxococcales bacterium
GCGCCC
The DNA here is from genome assembly GCA_043778435.1 of Myxococcales bacterium. GTDB lineage: Bacteria > Myxococcota_A > Polyangia > Polyangiales > Polyangiaceae > JAAFHJ01. The sequence goes on from JAYWGD010000228.1 coordinate 7, forward strand.
TCAGGGCGGCTCTGATGTTAGCCAGTTGCGTGCGACCGGATGCGGCAAGACCACGGTGTACCTGTGCGACAACGACCGCTGCTTCTCCAAACCCGAACCCGTCATCGTGCCCGCCACGGCTCACTCGTCTCTGAGGCGCTAAGGGCCATCCCACCAGCGTTCCGCCTCGAGATCTGCGGCATCGAAGGGTTCGTAGCGCCGCGCAAATTCGTCCAGCGACGCGTTGGGGCGCAGGTAGCCGCCCTCGCGAAGGGTGTAAACCTCAAGCACTTGAGCCGAGGGGTCCACGAGCCACACATAGCGCACGCCGGCGCACCATACAGCCATGTTGTGTGCAAAGCACACGGATGCGTTCACTGCGATCCGTGTCGCAACGTGGCGCGCGCGGACGTCTCGTGGCACGCTGTACGCAATGGTTGCGATGTTTCGTCGTCGTTTCTTTTCACGTTCGTCGCTTGGCGCTGCCACAGCGGTTCTGGTGTTCTTTTCCGCGTGCGCGAACGCCCCAGTGGATGGTGCTGACGAGAGCGCCATTTCAAGCGTGCCCAACAGCCGCGTGAAGAACCAGCAGCAGACCGGCGACTGCGTTCTCTACACCACCCTCGCGTGGATCGAATCCCTCACGGCAGACCCCACCAAGAGCTTTGTCGGTAGTTACTCGCCCAGCTACCTAAGCTACTGGCTTTGGTTTGATCATATCCTCAGCCGCTACGACGCCGACGGCACGCGCCCCCCCACCTACGGTTACAAGCCTTACGTTGTCCGAGACATCGTGGCCCGCTATGGTCTCCTACAGGACGGCGCGTTTGTGTACGGCGAGGATGCCGTTGCAACGGCCAAGGCGCTTGCCTATGTGACGGCGGCGTACAAGCCTGGCGGCAAGCTCAGTCGCCCAGAAGACCGCAAAAACCCACGCACGGTGCGTGCCGTACTCGACGCCGCCTTCGAGCTCGAGCTTCGCGAGGGGCTGGTCCAGGGAATGAACGCGGCCTTCGGGGCAGATGGAAGCAAGCGCTTCGACGTGGGCGGCAACGGCAAGAGCTACAGTCAGAACGGAGTCACCATCGTGAACCCGGCGCAGCTGGTCGCGCGAATCAAGCCGGCGAGCGGCACCAATGTGGTGCGTTTGGCCAACGTGCTCGGCGACCCAGACGCCGTCAATTATGCGACCTCGCGCGCACGCAACGGCGCTGCTGTTTGGCGAGAGTTTTATCTCTACCAATCGGCGGGAACCACAAGCCCGGAGGTCGCACCGCTGACGCGCCGCATTCAGCGCGCGCTCAACGACGACCTGCCTCTGCCCATGACATGGAGCGTGTATCCTGCAAGTTACGTCGCGAGTCTCAATCGCTACGCCGGACCGATTTCCAACGACCCGAGCACAGAGCTCGGCGCATATGCGAGCTTGTTCGTAGACTACCAAGTCGACAATGTCCCAGGGTTTGGTACCCTTTTTGCGGGCGCAGCTGCCACTTCAGAACAGCGTGCTGCCGCGTTGGACGCGCGCAGCAAAGTAGCTTTCTTTCGTATCAAGAACTCTTGGGGCACGGTGAATGCGCCATCGACCGTGCCCAAGAATTTTCAGGCTGGCTACTACGACCTCGCGTACGACTTTCTATTTCAGCCCGTGAGGCAAACAATTCCAGGGAGCACCTCAGAGGGCGGAACGCTTCAGGGGTTCACAAGCGTGCTGTTGCCCCCGGGCTATTGACTGTGTGCAATGTGCACAAAGCTCGACGCCCCCGATGCGTTTGCATCGGGGGCGCAGTGCGCTGACTAAGTTCGCGATTCAGTTCGCTTCTTCGAACTCCGCATCCACCACGCTTGGGTCTTTGGCCTTGGCGCTCTTTGCATCTTCGGGCTTTGCGCCGGCTTCGCCAGCGGCCTTGTAGGCGGCTTCGGCCATCTTGTGCGCGGCGGCTTGCATGCGCTCGCTGACGCCCGTGATGCGCGTGTCGTCTTGCGACTCCACGGCCTCGCGGCCTTCTTTGACAAGTGCCTCGAGCTCGGTGACTTCGCCCGCGGGGAGCTTGTCCTTGTGCTCGGTGAGCTGCTTCTCGAGTTGGTAGCAGAGGTTGTCGAGTTGGTTCTTGCGCTCGATCTGCTCGCGCTTAATCTTGTCCTCAGACTCGTGCGCGGCGGCCTCTTCGACCATGCGCTTGATGTCGGCTTCGCTGATGCCGCTGTTGGCCGTGATGGTGATCTTCTGGTCTTTGCCGGTGGCCTTGTCGCGTGCGGTGACGGACAAGATGCCATTGGCGTCGATGTCGAAGGTGACCTCCACTTGCGGCACGCCGCGTGGCGCGGCCATGATGCCCTCGAGGTGGAACTTGCCTAGTGTGCGGTTGTAGCGTGCCTCCGCGCGCTCACCCTGCAGCACGTGCACCTCCACCGAGGGCTGGTTGTCGCTCGCGGTGGAGAAGACTTCCTTCTTTTGGGTTGGGATGGTGGTGTTGCGTGCGATCATGGTGGTCATGACGCCGCCCATGGTCTCGATGCCGAACGACAGTGGAGTGACGTCCAAGAGCACCATGTCTTTGACGTCGCCTGTGAGCACGCCGCCTTGTACGCCTGCGCCAACGGCCACGACTTCGTCGGGGTTCACGCTCTGATTGGGCGCCTTGCCGAAGAACTTTTGGACCGCTTCTTTGACGAGCGGGATGCGGGTCGAGCCGCCAACGAGCAAGATTTCCTTAATGTCGCCAGCGCTCTTCTTCGCGTCGGCCAAGGCTTTCTTGACGGGCTCCATCGAGCGGTCCACCAGTGGTGTGATCATCTGCTCAAACTTGGCGCGTGATAGCTTGAGATCCAAGTGCACGGGGCCAGCGGCGCCGACCGTGATGTACGGCAAGGTGATGCCCGTTTCCTGCACGGAAGACAGCTCAATCTTTGCCTTCTCGGCCGCTTCCTTGAGACGTTGGAGTGCCATCTTGTCGTTGGTCAAGTCGACGCCGGAGCTCTTCTTGAACTCTGCAATCATCCAATCGATAAGCATGTCATCAACGTCGTCACCGCCCAAGTGCGTGTCGCCATTGGTGCTGATGACCTGCACCATGTTGTCACTCACTTCGAGGATGGAGATGTCGAAGGTTCCGCCGCCAAAGTCGTAAACGGCAATGAGCTCGTCGGCCTTCTTGTCGAGGCCATAGGCGAGTGCGGCCGCAGTGGGCTCGTTGATGATGCGCTTGACCTCCAAGCCTGCGATGCGGCCCGCGTCTTTTGTGGCCTGGCGCTGAGCATCGTTGAAGTACGCGGGTACCGTGATGACGGCCTCCGTGACTTTTTCGCCTAGGTAGTCCTCGGCAGCCTTCTTGAGCTTCATGAGCACCTTGGCACTCACTTCGGGTGGAGCCATTTTGATGCCACGTACTTCGATGGCGCAATCGCCGTTGTCGGCACGAACCACCTTGTATGGGATGCGTTTGAGCTCGCCGGTGACTTCTTCAAAGCGGCGTCCGATGAAACGCTTGGCCGAGAAGATTGTGTTCTCGGGGTTGGTGACCGACTGGCGTTTCGCGATGGTGCCGACAAGAACTTCGCCCTTGTCGTCCCAAGCGACGACGCTGGGCGTGGTGCGTGCACCCTCTTCATTCACGATCACTTTGACTTCGCCGCCCTCCATCACAGAGACACAGCTGTTGGTCGTTCCCAGGTCGATTCCGATGATTTTTCCCATTTGATGCTCCTTAGCCTTGCTTACAAAAGCACCCTAACCATGGGGTTTGAGCCGTCAACCATCGTTGGCGTGGTGATGGGGTCTGTAAAAGACCGTCGCCCCGCGGCTTCAGAGCCCTTGTCTTCGTTGTCGCGCGCTTCCTTTGACTGCGAGGCGGCACATGCCGTAGAACCGTACGCCGACCATGTCGTTTTTCTCGCGCAGCGCTATTGCAATATTGCTTGGCTCCATCTCGTTTGGTTGCGGGCAAAAGGCTCCTGCCCGCTCGTTCGATGAGGCGACTCCCGTCGAGAAAAGCTTGGCGTTCAAAGGCTTGAACTGGCAGCGCGCTGGTGTTTGTACATTTGCGCTTACGGATGGCTTTCGCGCGGCGGGTATGGCCGAGGTATTGGTGGCGAGTAGGCAGCGTCACTTCTTTGCCAAAGTCCCTTCGGATGAAGGCTTACGTGTCTCGTGCCCGTCATCAGAGCTACGAGAATCCCTGCCTGAATCGGCCCCGGTGATTTTGGAAACACCGAAGTGGACCACACGGTTGTACACATCATTGGGAACGGCGTGCCTTGTGGATCACGCATGCAAAGAGCGCCTGACCACAGCGCTAAGAAAAGATCTTTCTGATGGTTTCGCTGGCTGTGCATTGCCCTCTTTTACCGCCGTTTGGCGTCGCACTGAATCAGGTGACAATGTGTATATCGCACACATGCGTTGCCCCACAAAAGCCGGCGACAAATCTGGTGTGATCTACATGCTTTTGCGTGCATCTGCTCAGGGAGATCTTGCAGGCGCTTATGCGATGACGTTCCGCGAAGAGCTTCCTCCCCGCGCCGACGATGAGATTTTGATGAACTTGTCCGCGCCGGGCACCTTCCAAGTGCGTTAGCGGAACGCCCGGGCTGCACTGGGCGATGCGTGGGTCGGTTGTCCTCGCCGTACAGTCGTACGTCTGCGGGAACCTCCCTAGCCTCACCCGGTTCGCTCCGGGCGTTCCTCTAACGCATCGCTCGCAGACACAAACTCGCGAGAGGCAACCGAGCGAAGCAAACGAGGCTAGGGCAGGCGCCCGAGGCGTATTTCTATACGTGGAGGGCGCCCAACCGACGCATTCGTTTGCTGCAGCCGGTTGAGTCCGCGAGTTTTAGCCGAAGTCTCGTTCGGCGCGTTCTTGATCCTCTTTGCAGCGGATGCAGAGTGTGGTCTCGGGACGGGCCTCGAGGCGCTTTATCGCGATTTCTTCTTCGCACTCTTCGCAGATTCCAAAGGTGCCCTTCTCCATTTTTAGAAGCGCGCGCTCGATCTTCTCTTGCAGGCCCTTCTCGCGGCCTCGAAGGCGGAACGTGAAGGATTGGATGTACTCGCTGGAGGCCAAATCCATTTCGTCAGGCAAATCGCTGGCATCTACGGCCATGTCTTCTTCGAGTGTTTGTTTCGCGCGCTTGACGATCTCGTCGCGGCGTTCCTCGAGCAACTGCTTGAACTTCTTGAGTGCGGTTTTGTTCACGTGTGTACTCCGAAGAATGAGAGATGCAGCGAGTGGGCTGCAAAGCGGCGGGAAGTTAGGTGCTTCATGCGGCGAGGTCAATCGCCGCGTGAAGTGCGCATTAGTTTTGGCCGTCAAACTCCGAGGGCAACGTGCCTTGTGTGGCGGCATAGATCCAGGCTGGCATGATCTGCTGAATGCTGCTGAGCACAATGCTCGAGAGAAAATTGAGACCCGGAACAAACCGGAACGGAAGGCTCACAAGGAAAATGAGCGCATAGGCACCAAAGATGATGCTGCGCCGTGCGACGGTCAGCTCTTTTGCATTTTGAATGGCATCGAACACACCCGAATCTTTGTCGATGATGATGTACCAAACAGGGAGCGTCGCGAAGATCCACCAGACACTGAAAATGCCGAGCGTGAAGAACCCCAAGACCACCATCAGGCCCGACCAAAGCATAAGGCCCGCGTAGCGAAGTGCGAAGCGCATCTCGGACCACAACAGTGAGATGGGGATGGGCTGCGCGGTGACGGCGTTGAGGGCCGCGCGGTACAAGCCTGGCGTGCAGAGTGCAGCTAAAATGAAGATGCCAATGCTGCCGAAGGACGCCACGACGATGTCAGCCGGAGCAAACGCGGGCAGCTGCGAGGAACCGAAGTTTTCGCCTTTCTTTTTTAGAATGGCGCTAAGAATGGGCCACATGGTGGCGCCGCCCAATGCGAGCAGGCCAAAGCCAAACGCAAAGTAGATGGAGAGCAGCTGCTTCCACGACGCCTTGAAGACTGCCCATGAGCCCTTGAGAACTTGGGTGGCCGTAAAGTCGATAGGTTGACCGGCGGCAATAGGAGTGATGGGCGCGTAGCCCGCAACGGCGGCTTTGGGGGCGGCATAAGGATCGAATGGCTGATTCATGTTAGCCCAAAGTCTGCGGGACGACTCACGGCTTGCGCCACCCCAAAAGCCCGAGCGACAAAGATTGTTTTAG
>JAYWGD010000229.1:0-6180 GCA_043778435.1 Myxococcales bacterium
CCCTGCTCGCACCAATCACGAAACCAGGTGCCGAGGCGTAGGCCCAGCTCCTGAAGTTCGTCGGGATCATGGGCGTCGCGTTCGACCTGAGTAAGCACGTCGCCCAACGATTTGCCCTCCAACAGCGGCAACAGCAGCGACTGCATGCGCGGTGGCACTTCCATTCGCCAAAGCGCGAGAGGGTTGCGGAAGACAAGGATCACATTGGCTGCTGCTTGGGGCCATGGCAGGGCTTCGTCGTGCTCTTCACCGCGTTGAATCACCGTCTGGAAGTAGGCATTTACCGGATAAGAAAATGACAGCACGCGCAAGGATGGCGATGCCACGAATCGAGCGTGGGCCTATTGGTCGGTTGGAATCGCACTCATGCTCTCGCCCGGCAGCGGATCGCAGCAAGGCGCATGAATGGCCTCGACGATGGTCCATTCCAGCAGCGCAAGCTCTTGCAGAAACATAGGCGCATGGCGCATGTGTGCGCCTAGGCCCATGCCCTAGCTGTTGAGATTCGGAGATGTGGATGGGTGTGCTCGAATGTCATCGCGCGCGAGCGCTTCGAATGCATCGACGCCCATGGCCGAGCGAAGCACCGGGTAGTCGTCCGCCAAACACTCCACAAGCCGGGCGAGATAGGCGTGTTGGTAGATGCCAATGCGCGCCGCGCTCAGCGCGTTCAGCATGCGTTTGGGGTTCGCATGGCCATCGATCACGTCTCGTCGTATGCGCGCCGCCGCAGCGATGAGATGAGTGACGCCGAGTTCGTGTCTAAGGTCGTGCAGCCGGCCGATTGCAAGCTGTAGCTGGACGTGAACAACGCATATATGAACAGCGAGAATCATGGTTTTGGTGCGTGCGCGGTGCTGGCCAATCTACCGCTTGAAAAGGTCGTGCAGATTCATGTAGCGGGACACGAGCGTCGCGGTGCTTTGTGCATCGGTACGCATGCAGGCCCTATCATACGTGATGTATACACGCTGCTTGAGTGGACTTTGGCGCGCATGAAGCCTGTTCCTTTGCTGTTGGAGCGCGACAACAACTTTGGCGACTGGAAATCGATTCGCCAAGAAGTTTACGGTATAAACTCTATCTTGATGTGCCCGCGTGGAGCTTCTAGCAGCGACGACGGGGGCGTTTACGCCTGCGGGGACTCAACGATTCACCGTGTCTAGCGCAGGGAGCGCGTCGTTCTTGATCGACACGCCGCTGCAGAAAATCAAGCGTCATAGCTGAGCCTTTCGAGGGCACTTGGACTTGTCTTACCTCCGACGCAGCTCGGGGAAGTGGAGCTCGACCTCAACGACTTGAAAACTGAGACCTCTGACGACGCGGCAAAGAACCAGACGCAGGCAGAGCACATGTACAACTGGTTTGAGCTTGGGGGTGATTCAGAGGCCAAACGCGCGAACGGATGGGCGCACTTTACGTTTGCCAAACTCGAGAGCGCAAACCCCGCACGGCTCGCGGACGCGCCTGTCGTCGATGGGATGCAGACCGTACACTTGACGGTGACAGGCAGCTTGTGGTTGCACGGAATCGCATCCTCGAAGACCGTCGCCCTAGAATTGCGTTTGCCCGTGAAGAGAGACCAGGTTGCTGTTCGCACCGAAGTTCCGTTTCGCATCTCGCTGCAAGAGCACGATGTGAAACCTCGAGACCCCGCCGGAAAGTTCCTGAATGGAACGCTCAAAAAAATAGGGAAGAAGATCGACGATGAGGCGCAGCTCACGCTTGGGTTCACGGCCGTACAATAAATAGGGCTCACCCATTGCGCCGTGGGGGCCACGCGTGGCACAGCATCGGGCCATGAAACGTGTTTTTCCGCTTGAGGCCGTGGTGCTCGTTTTGCTGTCGTGCAGCCATCGCGTGACGGCAGTGGCGCCGGAGATCCGCCCGTCGACTGCAACGCAGAGCGGGCCGCTAGCGCTGCGCCTTATCGCCTTCAATGATGTTCATGGGCATTTGGAGCCAGAACCCTCGGGGCCTGGCGCACCGCCCGCGCACTACGGACATGGTGGGGTGACCAGCTTAGCGCGCGAGGTGCGAACGCTGCGCGCACAGGTGCAGAATGCATTTGTCGTGAGTGCGGGAGACTTGTTCGGAGCAAGCCCGCTTCTGTCGTCGATGTTCGAGCATGTCCCGACCGTAAGTGCGATGAACGCCTTGGGCTTGGATGTCGCGGGCGTGGGCAATCACGAATTCGATCGTGGCCCGGCGGCGCTCAAGACTGCACTCGCGGGGGCCAAATTTGAGGTGCTCGGTGCCAATGTGTCGGGGCCAAATGGGGCCATTTTTCCAGCCTATACTGTCAAAGAAGTAGAGGGCGTGCCCGTGGCCTTCATTGGTCTCACCACACGCGACACGCGCTCTTTGGTGCTCGGCGAGCGCATCGTAGGAATCAATTTTGGCGACGAGGCGAAAGCCGTCAATGATGTCGTGGCCCAGCTTCGGCCTCGTGGAATTGAGGCCTTTGTTGTGCTCATTCATGAAGGCGGCACGCAGCATGGGGGGCTCAACGACTGCAACGGTCTGAAGGGGCGTATCGGAGGCATTGTGGCCCAATTGTCGCCGGCGGTGGATGTGATCGTGAGTGGTCATACCCATGCAGCCTACAACTGTGTGCTCAGCGGCAAGCCGGTGACCAGCGCGCTCTCCTATGCGCGCATGGTGACGCGTATCGACCTCACCCTCGATCGCGCGACGCATGAGGTGACGCAGGTGGAGGCCGAGAATCGGGTTGTGCCTGATGGCCCCCAGGATGCTGCGGTACTCGCGGCCATCGCGCCCTATCAAGCGAAGGCTGCCCCCGTCGTGAATCGGATCGTCGGTCGCGTGACGGCCACGGTGCATGAGCACGAGAATGCGGATGGAGAGTCGGAACTGGGCTCGCTCGTGGCCGATGCGCAGTGGGAGGCGACGCGTGCCGCAGGCGCAGAGTTTGCTCTGGTGAACGCGGGCGGGCTTCGAAATGATTTGCCCTATGTGGCTGAGCGAGGCGGTGCGCTGCGATATGCGGAGGTGCATGCCGCCCAGCCTTTTGGCAATGCGCTGGTCACAATGAGCATTTCGGGGAAGGCGCTGATGCGCGCGGTGTCGGCCGCGATGTTTGATGGCCAGGGGTTGATTCAGGTATCGAACAATGTGGCTGTGAGATGGTCCGGGGGAAAGTTGGTCTCCATGACGGTGAACGGAACTTCGGTCGCTGAGGAAGCGACCTATCGCGTCACCGTGAACGAGTACATGGCTGGCCTTTCGCCCTGGAAGAGCGGATCTAAACTCGCAGTGGGCATCTCGGATACGGAGGCGCTGGTGGCCTTCTTGGTGCGCGGCGCGGTGTCGCCCACGCCGGCCGCGGCAGCGCGCATTAAGAAGATGTAGAGTGCAATTTTCTGCGTGCGGAAAGCTCGCAGTAAAGTGCTTCGTACTGTGTCCGCATTGCCTGCACGGAATAGTGCTTCACCACGCGCTCGCGGGCGGAGTGTGAACGCTCGACCATGTTGGCGCTGTTCATCAGGCGCTCCATGCCGCATGCAAGAGCATGCGAGGTACACGCATCGACCAACACCCCGGTGTGCTCGTCGACAAACTCGGGTAAGCCGCCAACGGGAACCGCAACCGCTGGCCGGCCCATCGCCATCGCTTCCAACACCGCAAGGCCCAACCCCTCTTTGCGCGACGATGAGAGAACGGCGTGCGCATGAGCGAGATGAGGGCGCACGTCGGCCGAGTGGCCCAAAAAACTGGCGCGGCCTTGCAACCCAAGTTGTGCGACCAGCAGCTCAAGCGCGGCGCGCGATGGACCCTCACCCACCATGTCTAGCGCGGCGCGAGGCGTGAGCGCGAGCGCATGCAGGGCAAGGTCGATGCCTTTTCGGGGCTCGAGTCGTCCGCTAAGCACAAAGCGGAATGCTTCGTCGATACCGCGCACGGGTAGCGGCGCGTAGGCAAAGTGCTCGGTGTCGACGCCGTTAGCGATGGTGTGCTGCTTGGCCTCGGCCCATGGCGCACGCGCTCGCACGGCTTCCGCAATGTGCGCGCTGATGGCCACGCTGGCATCGACGCGCTGAAGCGACCAGCGCGAGAAAGGCCACGCTGTCATGTCGTCGAAGGCGCGCGTCGAGTGCTCTGTGCGTAGAACAGGGATGCCGCATCGCAGAGCGGCCCGCGTGCCTAGCACTTGGGAGCCAAGGGTGTGCAGGTGCGCGACGTCCGCACGCGTGCTGCGAATCACATCGCTCAACCATGCCAAAGGTGGCTCCATGAATGCATGGTGCACATAATCCAGAGGTCCCTCATTGCGCAGCGGTGCGGCCACCACGGAGAGGCCGGCATTGCGGAAAAAAGGCTCCAATTTGCGCGATGCTGGCAGCAACGCGACCGTGTGAAGCGCGCCCAGCATTCCGCCTTTGCTGGGCGGTGCGGCCAAATCGGCAAGCATGCGCTCGGCGCCTCCGAGTTCGCCTGCCACCACCACATGCACCACGCGCAAAGTCGGGCTCAAGACGAGGCGTGTCCCAAAAGTCTGGGCAGTTCGCCAAGCCCCACCACGCGAATGCCCGTGCTGCGTGCGAAGGCGAGCAGCGAACGCAGGCTGTCCACGATGGATTGCGCTTGGGCTTCGGTTTGCGCGTAGGGGCTCATGCCTGGGGTGACTTCCACGTTGTGGAACATGCAGGTAAGCACCACCGGCTGCTCGGGCGATGCGGCGGCCGCGTTCGCGATCGCGCGGCGTGCGGTCTTCTGCAACCTCGAACCGCGCACTTTGGTCGGGCGAAGCCAATCGGGCTCGAAGAACGTTCCGACCAAGGGAAGACCCGAACCGAAGCTATGGTTGACGGTGACGGGCACCTCCAAGATTCGCGCTGTTCCGGGCTTGCCTGGATGGTTCAGATCGGGCGCATAGGGCTGCATGGGCGCGCCGCGAAAATCCAGTCCTGGCGCGCCGGAGCTTGCCCAGTTCATGTGCGGCGTCACGCTAGAATCCACCTCGTAGCCAAGGCTCTGCAAGATGCCGAGGGAGTGCTCGCCAATGCCGAATCGGCCTGCGCGAAATGAGCGGGGGGCGTGGCCAAAGGCCTGCTCAAAATCATGTGTAAGCTGCACAAGTTTGGCGCGCTCTAAGGCCTCGCCGTAATTGCGCTGAAAGTCGAGTGTGGCGAGTGGAACGCGCTCGCTGGACTCTGCAAACTCGCCATGCAGGTGCGTGCCCAGCTCAGCCTCATCACCAGACATTGTTGCAAAGAGCGCGCGCGAGGCAGGGTCACGGATCACCTCCGAAGACAGCAAATACGTGGGCCGCGCTCCGAACTCTTGAAACACGGGCTGCAGCACTTGGCCCACGCCATGATGAATGCCTTCGAACGAAAGCGGATTTTTGCAATGCCACTTGGGGCCCTTGTCGCATTCCGTGTCGATGGTGACCGTGAGGTAAACGGGCGCGTGCCATAAGCCTGTTTTGTGCGTCATTAGAACCACCTCGTGTGTTCGCCGACCAGCACGGTTGGGTCTTTGACAAATTGCATTTTGAACTCCGCGATGCTCGCGCGTTTGGCGTCGGTGTCGCCCACCATGGGAATGCCCCCCAAGTCGAACTCGGTGCATCCTGCACTCTCTGCCCAGGCGACGGCCGCGAGCAGCGCAGGCGCCATCTTGGTGTACGGGGTTCGTTGTGCGCTGCTTGCGCCCATCGCGTAGGTGGCGCGCGACCCGTGCGCGGCGACAAGTGCAAAGCTAAGGAGCTCGCCTTGCGCGTTTTCGCACAAGAACAACCGGCCATGCTCGCCGCCTTCCAGCACGTGCGCCCACAGCGATTCGAAGTAGGGCAGGGCGCGACCTTGCTTGCGTTGTGCACCCATCATCTGTTCGTGCAACGCGGCAATGCGCCGCAAATCACTGCGGGATGCCTGGCGCGAGCTCGCACCCTCGCGCTCTGCGCGGCGGGTTTCGGCGCGCACTTTTTTGGAGAGCCTGTCGGCGCCTTCGAGTGGGAAGCGCAAGGTGCGGGCATGTGCGCCATCAAGCCGCTGCGTGCTGGAGAACCGAAGCGCGCGCAACGTGCCCTCAGCGGCTTTGATCTGATCGCCGTGCAAATAGGGCATGAGCGAGAGTCGCAAAATTCCGGCGCGATGCGTGGCGCGCAAAAGTGCTTGCAGCGCTTGATGTAGATCTTCGGGCTGCGCCAGCACG
>JAYWGD010000230.1:0-2220 GCA_043778435.1 Myxococcales bacterium
GCAGCGCGAGAAGGACGTTCTTTTTTGCGTAACAGACACCGGCCCAGGCATAGACAAGGGCCAAATAGACGACATTTTCAAGCGTTTTTGGCGCTCCGACGCGGCGCACAAAAAGGGGTTGGGGCTGGGATTGTTTATTGCCAAGGGAATTGTGGAGGCCCACGGCGGCCGCATCTGGTGCGAAAGCAAGCCCAGTGAAGGTGCCTCCTTTTTCTTCACATTGCCGACGCCGAAAACGTTCGAGCTGGATGCAACGGGCGAGGCTTCCGCGTCCAGTTCTCAACCGGGTGAGCCCCGAACCACTTGCAGCCGGACGGCGCTTATCGCCGACGACGACGACGACATACGTACCTTGATGTCCCGTGCCTTGCAGCGTGCCGGATTTGCGGTAACCGAGGTCAAAAATGGCGCCGACCTTGTCTCCGCATTTCAGGCACTTGCTGAAGACACCAGCCTGGTGGTCTCCGATATTGGCATGCCCGAGCTTGACGGCATTGCGGCCGTCGCTCAAATTCGGGCCATAGCTCCGGAGCAGCCGATCCTGATGGTCACCGCCTTTACTGATCCGCTCACATTGAAGCGTGCGCAAAGCGCTGGAGCCACGCGCGTGCTCTACAAGCCACTGAATCTTGCTGCGTTTGTTGCGACGGCCTTGGCGTCCGCGAAGGCATCATCATGACGCCGCACGACGATCGGAGCACGGCGAAGCCGGCGTCACGTAGGTACTGGTATCCACCGGCGCCCGCGCTCCCAACACCTATCCAAATCAAGACCATGCTTGGCTACGTCTGCGCACTCCTGATTCTATTGGAAGGCGTGGGCATTGTCTGGAATCTCAATGCGCAGCGCTCAGCGCAGGCCGCGAACGACAAGTCCCGGATGTTGCGCCGCACCATGGTGCACACCCAACTGGCCATTGTGGACATGGAGACGGGCGAGCGCGGGTACTTGCTGACGGGGGACGAGTCGTACCTTGAGCCCTATGTCTCAGGGCAGAGGCGGCTTGCAGAAGGAGCCTTGGCGCTCCAGACCCTTACCGCGGGCAATGCCGTTCAACATGCTCGCGTTGCGGCGCTCGCAGAGTTGGCAGAGGCCAAGTCCGAGGAACTCCGCGCCTCCATTGCGCTCTATCGCTCGGGCGGAGACAGCGTTGCATTTGTTCGTACGCATCAAGGCAAGCTGTTGATGGATCAGATTCGACAGATGTCGGCAGACTTTCTAAGCCTGGAGAGCGAGGCCTTCGAAACAAGCGCAAGCCGCTTTCATCGGATCTCCGATGTGACCATGGTCATTTCTTGTGTAGGGACGCTACTGGCCTTTTTTCTCGCCGCCGCGGGGACGCTCTGGACGCGGCAAGCAGTCGCCGATACCTATGCTGCAAAGATGGAGTCTGAGGCGCGGGCCGCCGAACTGCGCGTGAAGGCCGAGAGCCTCAAAAGCCAGGAGGTCATTCAGGCCCAGCAGCTCCGCGACCAGCAAAAACTCTCGTTCGAACTGACGGAAGTCAACGTGGCTCTGGCTCTTTCAAACCGCGATTTGGAGCAGTTTTCCTACGTCGCGAGCCACGACCTCAAAGCGCCACTACGCGGGATTGCCAACCTGTCCAGTTGGATTGAAGATGATTTGGGGGGCGCCGTCACGGAGGATGCGCGACGGCAATTTGCGCTTCTTCGCGGCCGCGTGCAGCGACTCGAGGCGCTTATCAATGGCATTGCAGAATACTCGCGCGCAGGGCGTGAGTTTGGGCACGTGGAGAACGTCGATGTGGAAACCTTGCTGAAAGAGGTTTGCGATCTTGCAGCGCCAAGCGCAGACGTGGAGATTGTCATCGCCACATCAATGCCCACCGTGTGGACGAACAAGACGCCACTTCAGCAGATCTTTTCGAATCTGATCTCCAACGCGATGAAGCATGCCACCCCCCACCATGGACGCATCACAATCCGCTCTGACCGCGATTCGGGGGTATGGCGCTTTCGCGTTTCCGACAACGGTCCTGGCATTGATCCAGCCTTCCACGAACGCATCTTCGAGCTGTTTCAAACCCTCGATTCCAAGGACCGCGTGGAGGGGTCGGGCATCGGCCTTGCACTTGTCAAAAAGCTGGTGGAACGCTATGGCGGCGAAGTGCACGTGGAGTCTGCGCTGGGCGCAGGCGCGAGCTTTTCCTTTACCTGGCCCAAAATTTTTCCGGCGCAGCCAGGAGCGGCGCAATAGATG
>JAYWGD010000231.1:0-2220 GCA_043778435.1 Myxococcales bacterium
GGCTCGGGCTTGTTTCTTCCTTACAACTACCTCTTTCTGCCCCCCTATGAGCTGACCCGCGGCACGCAGTGCGCCCAGATCTCGCCGTACTTTCAACCCGACGCGGCAAAGCTGGAGATCGCCTTTGGCGACAACGTCACCACATGGGGCACGCCCGAACAACGAGAGAAGCTTGTGCAATTCATGCACTGCACACACATTTCTTGGGTCGCATTCTTGCCGCAGTTTCGGCACGACAACGCTGAAGCGTATTGCAAAGCACTGGGCTGGCACATGGTCACCCCGTCGCTCTGCAAAGCCGACCCGGTGCAAGAGACGACGCACTCCGTCGCGCAATGTTTGCCGTAACACACCAGATCTACTGACGAGGTGGCTCCCAAAATGTCTCGAGCAGCCGAAGCGCGCCGATGCCGTCGTAAGGCGGATCGCTCGCGGGCAATGGCGCGCGGCCGATGCCTACGTGCACCATGCACGCGATGGAAAATGCACACGCAAAGACCAAGCTCTGCTGCCACCAGCGCTTGGTGCTGCGCAGAAGCAACAGCGTGGGCGCCAGCAACATGCAAGCCAGGATCATGCCAAAACCCGCGTACTGGGCGCCCACCAGCTCGCCCACGTTGTGAGGCACCAAATGGCCACGCAGCAAGGGCAAGCTAAGCTGCTCGAGTGGCCTAGAAACATCCTCCGGCACGCTGGGGTACACCACCGAGACAATGCCAATACGCGCGGATCCAGCAAGCACCAGCCCCACGCTAAGCGCGAGAAGCCAAGGGCCCAGCTTGGGTCTCCAAGAGGCCAGCTTGTCCAAGCCCCACGCCGCCGCAAACGCGAAGAAGGGCGGCGCCGCCCCGAGCAAGCGCGGGCCTACCGCCCAACCTCCGCGCCAGTTGTTGGCGGACGACAGCGCGAGCCAAAGCAAAAGCATGCAGAGCGCACCTACCACCAGCACAGCACGCCGCGCGCGCGCACTTGCCCCCTTGGTGCCGCCTGGCCATATCAGCAAAAAAGCGAGCGACGCGAGGCCCAGCATCATGAACGGCGCCGTAGAGAAAAAGCCGTAGGTGGGGTGGTAGGCCAAGTTCAGAAAGGCCTTCATGTCCGGCGTGGCGCTAAATCCATAAAAGCCCTGCGCATGCTTTTGAGCGAACTCGGGGTTCTCACAAAACTTATGTCCAGGCGTAAAGGGCGAACCAAAGGCGCGGGCATGAAACAAGAGCACGGCGGCCGTGGGCACGGCCGCACCCATTGCCATGCAAAGCAAATGCTTGGGGCGCCAAAACACCGACAGCGCAGCAAGCGATACGCCGGCGGAAAGCACGAAGCCTTGATAGTCGGTGGCCGTGATGGCGGCTGCAAAAAAACCCGTGCACAATGCACGCGTCATGCGCGCGGGCGCCTTGTCCTCGTGCACGCGCAAGAGCTCCTCGGCCCAAAGTCCAAAGGCCGCAAAGGCGCAACTTGCAAACAATGCGTGGCTGCTCAACATGAGCGTGTAGGCAAGGAAATTGCTGGCCAAAGCCACAGCGAGCACGGCCGACATGCGGAGTCGCATCGCACCAACATAGCGGCGTAGGAGGCGCTCGAAAGCCAGCAGAAACACAAAGTTCGGCAACGCCACCGACCATGCGCGCATGGCAAACACGGCGCCACGAAAGTAGGCGGTGGGTTGCGTGAGACTTGCGATGTGCGGCGCCGCCCACTTATAAGCGGCATAGGCGGGTACGGCGAGGTAGCTCACACCGGGGGATTTGACGCTGTACAATTTGGCCGTGCCGTCGGCCTGTGGAACGCGGGCCATGTCGTTGACCCATCCGTAGTCTTGCACCACCTGGTCGATGGCGAGGGTGTGGTGGTCGACGAGCGACATCGTCATGTAGGCGCGCACGTTCTCGTTGGGGTTGTTCAGCCTGCCCAAGTAAGGATAACAGCCAAAAAAGACGACGGCCACAAAGGCAAAGACCACGCGCATCAGGCGCTTGTCCGGCGTGGAAAGAGGCTGGCTCATGGCACCCATCATCCGGCCCATCCGCCCGAGACAAAGCGTGTGGTGTAGATCGCACACGCCAACGTGGAAGCCACCAAGAGCCATTGTCTCAGCAAAGGCTTGTATGCGGCATGAGACCAACAAATGTAGACTGCAGGCAATACAGAGACGAACCTCGTGCACGACCAGCAGCTTCCGGTGGTGAGCGGAATCACCACGCAGACCAAAGCAAACAG
>JAYWGD010000232.1:0-2216 GCA_043778435.1 Myxococcales bacterium
AACGTGGTCAACCCCGACGACGTGATCAAAAGCCACGGCGCAGATTCACTTCGTCTCTACGAGATGTTCATGGGCCCCCTCGAAGCGGTCAAACCTTGGCAAACCAATGGCGTCGAAGGCATGCGGCGATTTCTGGATCGCACCTACACCTTGTGCACGGGTGAGCTCAGCGATGCAGCACCGAGCGAGGCCATTGTTCGCGCCACCCATCGCACCGTTGCCAAGGTCACGGGCGACATCGAGAGCATGCGCTACAACACGGCCATCAGCGCGATGATGATCTTTGTCAAAGAGGCCGCGGCAGCAGCGCCGGTCTCCAAGGTCACGGCACGCACGCTGGTGCTGCTGTTGGCTCCTTTTGCGCCGCACTTGGCCGAAGAGCTTTGGCAGCACCTGGGCGGCACCACAACGCTGACCTACGAGCCCTGGCCCACGTTCGACCCGGCCATGTGCATCGACGCCACCGTGGAGATGGGGGTTCAAGTCGGGGGCAAGTTCCGCGGAACCATTACCATCGCCAAAGATGCCAGCGAAGCCGATGCGCTCGCGCTCGCCAAACAAAACGAACACGTTCTCGCACAGCTGGCTGGCAAGGACGTGCGCAAGGTCATCTACGTGCCCGGCAAGATCTTGAATCTCATCGTGGGCTGAGCCACTCTCTGCGCTCGACTACTGGGCGCAGAGGATGGTGCACTTGCTGTCTAGGCAGCTGCGTAGCGCCACGGCCTCTGGATAGCCGTCTTTGCACACCTGAACGCAGCTCGCTTTCTCCGCTGCGGTTCCCGTGCAAGTGACCTTGCAAGCTTCGTAGTTCTTGCAAGGTGAGTTCTGCTCACCTTGTGGGACACGGTTGCAGGTGCTGGTCTCGGTGCTGCAGCGTGCAGAACCACATTCGGCACAGGTAGAATACGTGACACCTGCATCCAAAACTGCAATCGCGCCATCTTTGAGCGACGAGGCATCCGCTCCGGACTCTGAGCCCGCATCAGAGTCAAACGTCACACCATTGATTGTGACGGTGCATGCAGCGCTCAGAACCAACGCTGCAAAAAAGGTGCAAACCACAACCGATGAGTAGATCTTCATGCAATGGAGTCTATCGCGGCCGCACGCACGCTTGTCACCTTTTTGCGTGCGAAAAAGCTCAGCAAAAATGCGGCACATGTTGCCGCCCACCACGGCAAGTCACCAATCTGTTCGTAGAGCGTGCTGCCCTTCATCCAGTGGATGGTCTCCAGCAAGGTTGCAGGCTCAAAGGTCTTGGTGTGCGACAGCATGCGCCCTGTTGCATCCACGACCGCGCTCACACCGCTGTTGGTGGTTCGCACAAGATCACGGCGATGCTCGATGGCGCGAAGTTTGGCCAAGGCCAGGTGCTGCCACGGCTCCGCGGTATCTCCAAACCAGGCGTCGTTGGTGATGTTGACAAGCAAGTCTGGCTTGCTTGCATTCACCAACTTGTTGGCGAATGAGGGCAGGATGTCTTCGTAACAAATCAACGCGCCTAGCTTGCGATCCTTGCCTCCAAGGTTGAGCTTTAGCGGCTCCAAGGAGGTGCCTGCGGAGAAGGCGCCGCTGTTGGGAGAGATGTCGTAGAGGCTGGGAAACGTCTCGCCAAAGGGCAGGTACTCGCCAAATGCGAGCAAGAATTGCTTGTCGTAACGCGAGGTGATGTTGCCGTTTTGGTCCGCTGCAAGCGCCACGTTAAACCACCGGTCTCGTGCGGCGCCTTGAGCGCGGCGCACAATCACGCCGCCAAACACGGAAGGCAACCCAATGCGCATGCCGACGCGATCATGCATCATGCTGTTCGCCATGTCTTCCGACACGGGGAACGTCACCGAAGACTCACTCCACACCACAAAATCCGCGCCCTTGTCTTTGAGCTCGTGGCTCAAACGCAGGTGCGTGCGTAGACCTTCGGCCGGGTCTTCGCGTTTGCCAGTGAGGCTCAGATCGCCCTGCACCAAGCCTACTTTGCTGGTCTCGGCAGATGCCATCGCGGATTCCACCTGATGCACGCGCACAAATCCATAGAGTCCGGCCAGCACAAAAGAAGCGATGCCGCCCGCGGCCAACGGCTTGTGCAGCGGGCGTTTGTAAAGCCAGCTCGCAGCCATCTCGTACACCGCGAGGTATGACACTTCATCATCTCTCCTTGTATGACCACTAGCCGAGACCTCCAACGCGACAATTTATTGAGTCGGGCGCTACGC
>JAYWGD010000233.1:0-6149 GCA_043778435.1 Myxococcales bacterium
GTTGAGCTCGCCTACAACTGCGCCGTGGTAGCTCCCCTCCTGCTCGCCCAGCATGCGCACTGCGTAGATGTAAGAAAACAAGGCGCCGCGAAAGATGAACCACGGCAACAGCACGGCGCGCATGCTGCGCCACCACGCGGCGCCCAGGCTCGGCTCACGAGATTGCAAGTTCGTGGTCGAGTTCACGACCGCACTCACCGTTGAGTTCACTGGCTCGCCCGGTGCCACACGGTCCAACGATCAAAGGTCCCGGTTTTGACATAGGTGCCAGGCGGCGGCGCAAAGCCCGGCCCACGTGTCAACACGTCGTCGTAAAAGGGCACGAGTTCGCGCTGCACCGACACCGCCTCGGGCATCCACTCCCATCGCAGTGGCGCGCGCGTGCCTGGAGGTGGCTCGTGGCCCACGCGGTAGGTAAAGGGCCAGTGGTCGTAGCCGGTGTATGCAAACTGCACCAACCCGGGCTTCTGCGCCTGATAGTAAGAGCCCATGTGCAAGTAGGGGGCCCAATGCATGATGGTGGACCACTTGTCGTAGACCAAGGCGGCGACCTTGTGGCCAGGCGGAATGCTGTCGATAGCGCCATCGATGTCGCCAAGCTCGTCGGTCTCAAACGCGACATAGTGTTGTGCGGTATTGACCACTGCGAAGCACGACACCGCCCAGCCGCAGAGCGCCGCCACATGGCCAAACGCGCCGCGTGGCAAACGCACCAAGAGCGAAGCGCACATCACCAAAAGCACCGGGAAACGCTGAGAATACAGCCAGTAAATGGGGCCGCGCGATTGAGGCGTGACGAAGTAAAGCACCGCGCAAACGAGCGACAAGAGCACCAATCGGTAACCGCGTCGGGCGCTCGAATCCGTCGCGAGTGCCACAATGGTGGAGAGCACGGCCAAGCCCACGACCAGCTTCCACACCAGCAAGTCGGAGTCGTCGCGAAAGATGTCGCCTAGCCACTGGAAGATCTGCGCATAGGCCTCGCGCCAGGGTAGCACCGGGTCTTGGGTGTTCTGCGCGTCGAGCCCGACTGCGGTGCGCCCCGCGAGCGTGAACAACGACCAGGAGGCCATCACGCCGGCTGCAGGCAGCATGGGCATCAATGCGCGCAGCCATACACGAGGGCGCGACCAAGGGAAGAGCGCGATGTACGACAGGCCGAACAACACGAACGGAAAGATATGAACAAAGAACAGCACGAACGCGGCTGCGGCCAGCGCAAGTGCTCGCTTCGGGGAGGGCTCCGAGATGTCGCGGAGCGCAAGGCCCACCGCGAAGATGCCAATCGGAATGCCGAACACAAAGGGCAACAAGCCGAACTGCCACATCACATTGTAGAGCAGTGGAATCGTGAACCAGGCGGCGCGCGCATCCACCTTGAGCCCTCGCAGCACATACATCACGGTGAGCGGAGTACCTGCAAGGTACACACACATCAGCATGAGGTTGGCGGAAAACACTCCGACCAGCTTGCTGAGCACCACGGCAAGCCCGTAGTAGACAAGGTACTGCGTGCGGCCCAAGGTGAGCTCGTAGGTTTGCGCGTAGCCCCACGCAGGATCTCCGTAGTGAGCAAGCACGTTGATGGTGGCCAGATGGAAGGGCAAATCTTGTAGAGGTGGGTGCCGCACAATCCACGCGGGCACGGTCGCCATCAGGGCATAAAGCGCGTGCAGAAGGCCCTCGTGACGAGCGATACGACCAACGGCACTTTGGGCCCTACTTTTAACGTTGACGATCGAAGTCTGCATGACTAGTTACGCGCTCTCTCAACGAAGGGTGATTAGCTCAATTGGTAGAGCAGTAGACTCTTAATCTATTGGCTCCGGGTTCAAGTCCCGGATCACCCACCAAGCCTCAAAGTCCTTCGCTGGATTTTGGGGCTTCGGTTTTTTGGCCGCCCCCCGGCGCGCATGCACGCGTAAGCTCGGCGCATGAGCCACACCAAAGATTTGCTGGGCAAAGTTGCCGTAGTGACGGGCGCGAATACGGGCATTGGCAAAGTAACGGCCGAGACGCTCGCGGCTCGCGGCGCGCACGTGATCTTGGCCTGTCGCAACACCGAGAAAACAACGCCGGTGCTTGAGCGCATTGCAGACTCCGGAGGCTCCGCGGAGTTTTCGCGGCTCGACCTCAACGACCTCACACAGGTTCGCGCCTCCGCTCTGGAGCTGCGCGCCACGCACCCTCAGATCGATTTGCTCATCAACAATGCGGGTCTGGCGGGAGCATGCGGCGAAACGGCGCAAGGCTTTGAGCTTGCTTTTGGCACCAATGCGCTTGCGCCATTCTTGTATACTGCACTCTTAGAGGATGCTGTGGGCGCATCGCCCACAGCGCGCATTGTCAATGTGGCAAGCCGTGCGCATGACCGAAAATTCTCGTCCATCGACTGGGACGCGCAGAAGCGCCCCACCGCCAGCCGCACGGGTCTGCCAGAGTACGGCCTCTCCAAACTTGCCAATGTGCTGCACACGCGCGAGTTCAACAAGCGCACGAAGTACAAGCATATTCGCACGTATTCTCTGCACCCTGGCGTGGTTGCAACCGATGTGTGGCGCCACGTGTGGGCGCCTCTACGCAAAGTCATGACCTCGATGATGATTACCGAGGAACAAGGCGCGCTAACAACCTTGTATTGCGCAACCAGTTCGCAATGCGCAAACGAGACCGGCCACTACTACGACAAGAGCAAGCTCAAACAAGCCTCAAAGAGGGCCCTGGACGACAAGCTCGCCGCCGAGCTGTGGGACCGCTGCCTCGCTTGGACTGCGGACTACCGCTGAGGCAACGCGTGCACTCTGCACCATCTCCTAGCCGTCGGCTTCGCGCGCTGTTTCGCTGGATACGCGGGCTCTACTTTCGCGATGTGTGGACGGTGGGCGCCATGCCCCCAGAAGGCACGCGCGGCACGGTGTTCGTCGCCAATCACCCCAACGGTTTGCTCGATCCCGTGGTGGTGCTGACCGAAATCCAATGCCACGCAGCGCCACTGGCCAAATCCACGTTGTGGCAGGTGCCTGTGCTGAAGCAGATCTTGAATGCCGCGGGCGCCGTGCCCGTGCTGCGCAAACAAGACACGGGCAAAGGCAGCGACACCGACAACGACGCAATGTTCGCGCGCGTCTCCGCGCACTTGGCAGGCGGCGGCAACATCTTGCTGTTCCCGGAGGGCATCAGCCACGACGAACATCGTCTGTTGGAGCTGCGATCGGGCGCCGCGCGCATGCTTGCCAAGGCCTGGGAGGCCGGTGGGCGTGACTTGGGATTTGTGCCCATCGCACTGCACTACGACGCAAAAGATCTGTTCCGATCGCGCGTGTTGATGGCTTGCGGCAATCGCAGTGATGCGAGTGTTTTTTCTGGGTCCGAAGGGAGTCTCGATGTTAGGGCGCTCAAAGATGCCATGCATGCGGACATGCGCGTCCTGATGGTGGAATCGCCCGACACCGAGGCCTTTGAGTGCGCCGCGACCTACGCCGAGATACAAGCCAACGAGACGGATGCCCCAAGCGCGGAGCAGGCTTACGCGCATGCATTGACGGCCGCAGGCGCGCACCACACCGCGGGGCTGCGGGCTTACACCGCTGCACTTCGCAGCGCCGATGTGACCGACACCGATCTGTGCAATTTACACCGAAGCGCTGAGGCGCCCGCAAGCTTGTTTTGGCGGATGCTCGGCTGGTTGGGCGTGCTCGCTTATCTGCTGCCATACAAACTCGTCCACCCCATTGCCGCGCGCACGGCAGATGGCGGGCGAGACGTGATGTCGACCTACAAGCTAGGCGTAGGCGCCATCGTGTTTGTGGGCTGGTGGTTGCTGCTGGTGGCCGCGTGCTTTGTGGCCTTGCCTTGGCCTGTGGCCGTGAGTGCTGCGGTGCTGTTTACGCTTGCGCCCTTTGCTGCGCTGAGTGTGCTCGACGACCCCGCACGCAAGCTACGTGCGCGCGGCATGCGGGTGGAAGCGTTGTGGTCAATGCGGCCAAGCGTATCGCGGTAGCAAACCGCTCAGCGGGAAAGAGCGACAGGACCAGCAGGGCTCATGCCGTAGCCGTAGGAGCAACCGTCGGCTGAGAGCGAAAGATCAGCATACGGGAAGGTCGCGAGCGGCAACGTCGGCCCTGCGTTCGACCAAATGCGTGAGGCACTGCCCGACGTGGTGATGAACAGCCCGGCACTCCTAACGGAGGACACCACCCGGTCGCCGGTTGTAAGCGAGCTTGCCGCTACGGGAAATGCAGAGAACTCAAACCTCACAGGGTCGCCGATCTCCGCCTGGTCGGCGATGCGGCCAAGCGCGGTAGCGCCATCAGCCAGAAGCGCACTCGCGATAAAGATGCTTGGCTGATCGCCATCTGCAACAAGGCTGCGAAGCGTGGCCCCGACGGGCAGTGCGACCTGCCCCTGTTGGCGCAACGTGGCGCCACTCTTCGCGAGGTCAAACGATTGCCCACGTGCGCCGCGGGTGTAGCTCGTCCACTTGTTGGGGGGCTCGAGCATCAGAGCCGTGAGCCCCCCAGGAGACAAAGTCGCCGACTGCCCCGGCAGCGGTTGCACAAAAAACGACGTAGGGGCAGAGAACGCCGCTGCACGATCTGCACGCTCGGCGATCCCCAACGCCCCCGCGGCGTTCACCCACAACGCGCTCAACCCATCGGCGGACACACTGAGGTGCGTGACGCCGCTCGGCACGCCTTGCAGGGGCGCTGCAGCCCACACCGATCGGGGGTCACACACCGGCGCGGCGGCCTCCTCGACGGACGTGCTGGTATCCTGCGCGACGCGGGCGTCCGCGGCGACGCCTGCGTCGTGGCCCTCCGGCACCTCGGTCGCCACCCCACGGAATGCGGCCCCCTCCTCCGACGAACAGGCGCAAGCACCGCCCGCGACGAGCACGCAGAACAAAAATCGTCGCCGAACCTGAAGCCGCATCATTCGTTGTCCTTGCAGGTGTAGAGCTGGTTCCAGCGCAGCAGTGTGGGCGAGCTACAGGTGGCCGTCGATGGCAACAACTCCATGCGTAGCCGCACAAATTTGCTGGATGCTTTGCCAGAGCTCGCAACCACGGCGGACGACACGGGGAAGCGGTTGCCCACCGAACCCAAAGCGCCACTCACGCTCACCGTGCCGAACAGGACTTCGGCGGCCGTCGACAGGCCGGCCGCAGTGTCGGCGGCGCGTAGGTAGAGCCGCACCGAGGTGCCGGCAGGAACGTTGGATTCGGTGATGAAGTCCGTCCAACTCGCCGCCGCGCTCGTCCCACATGTACTCTGGTAGTCGCGCTGAAACGAAGCCGCCGCAATGCTGCAAACGGGCGCGCCGCCACACTTTCCCGCCACGCAGGTGCTGCTGCAACAGTCGCTATCTAATGCGCAGCCAAGACTGCCTGTGGCCAAACACACCGCGGGCTTGGGCCTGCAGTATTTCTTTAGCGGTGAGCTTCCATTCTCAATCACGCAGATCGCGCCCAAGCAGCAATCGTCCGTCGATTGGCATTCACTTGGCACGCCCGCAGGAGCGGGTGCTGCGGGCCCTGTGGCCTTACACTCGTTGATAATCCAAGACGCACGGTTGTTCTGCTCCGCATAAGCGCCCTGCGCGGCCCCCGTGTTGCTGTAGGTAATGCGCTGACCGGGGAAGAGAAAGGCTCGGTGGCTTGCGTCGTGCGAGATGCTGCCGTCCGCATCCACCGCGGCGATCCACAGCAATGCTTGCTGTGTGGTGTCCGTTCCCGAAGGAGCTTCGCGCCAAGCGCTCGCCCCGGGCTTCACATTGCCCCACGGTCGTTTGGATGTAAACACCACCCAATGTTTTCCCCCTGCTGCTTTGGGTGCTCCTGAGGGTTGCACCACATAGCCCACCTCGTCCGATTCGCCCTGCCCGTCCGAGGCATTGCTGAGGCGTACCGCAGCGTCAAAGGGCGACGCACTGTTCGAATCTACGCGCCACATCGCCGAGTGCTGCTCGCTGCCCAAGCCTTGCTGCTTGTGCATCCAGGTCGGCGTGCTGGGATTGAAGCCCCCGCGAACGGCCCACGAGACTTCTTTATAGCCTGCCTATGCACCTGAGACCTTCGTGGTGGCTTGACAAGCACTGCTCGCGCGTTCAGTGTTTGCCGCATGACCTACGCGCGCCGTACCCAAGCCCAA
>JAYWGD010000234.1:0-2209 GCA_043778435.1 Myxococcales bacterium
ACCGAGGCTAAGGTCGGTCGCAAGCTCTTCGAAAAACGCGCGGCTGGAAACCAGATGTTGCCACGGAATCATCACGGCGACTGTGCACCATCGATGGCATGGCGCGCCAGCTCGAAGACCCGTGAGCACGCCGCCTGAGTGAGAGTCGTGCTAAGGCTCGGTGGTATGAGGATGCTTATTGTTGTCTCCATGTGCGCATTGCTTGGCTCAACGTTGACCGGATGCCGCGACAAGGCTCCTCAAGCCAATACTTTGTCTGTCATTGGGCCCGCAAAAGTGCAAGTCGCGGCGCTGGCTGAGGGTTTTCGTCCAGCAGATATTTACGTCAAACAGGGGCAACCGCTTGAGCTCATCTTCAAACGCACGACCGACGACACGTGTGCCACTGAGGTGGTCTTCAAAGCTTTGGCCATCAAAAAAGATCTGCCCTTGGGCCAAGCCATCTCGGTGACGATTCCCACCGCGACGCGTGGTGAATACACGTTTACATGCGGCATGGGCATGCACAAGAGCCGCGTGGTGGTGGAGTAGAGCGCTCGATAAGCGCACCGACTACATTCCGGTACCGCGCATCACGGCGCCAAAGGTGCGCGCAAGAATGTAGAAATCCAGCCAAGGTGACCAGTTGCGTACATAGTAAACATCCATGCGAACGCGGCCATGAAAGTCGATGGCATTGCGATCGCTGACCTGCCAAAGCCCTGTGACGCCAGGAGGCGCGCGTAGGATAATCCCCTCTTGCGCGTGCATGTCCGTGATCTCTCGCTCCAAGTAGGGGCGGGGGCCCACCAAGCTCATTTCGCCGCGTACCACGTTCCACAATTGGGGCAACTCATCGAGCGAATACTTGCGGAGAAACTTGCCGACACGTGTGATGCGCGGGTCGTTCTTGAGCTTGTGAAAAATGATGTATTCATCACGCAGCTGCGGGTCTGCATCAAGCAAAGCTTGCAATCGCGTCTCGCCATCGCCGTGCATGGTTCGAAACTTCAGCGCGCGAAAGCGACCCCCGTTTTGGCCCAAACGAGATTGGCCATAAAATGCGCCTCCACGAGAATCAATCACAATGGCGAGTGCGATGAGCGCGCAAATCGGCAGGATGCAGAGGCCGCCGAGCGTGGTGAGGGTGAGGTCCAACGCGCGCTTGGCCATACGTGGGCCGCGGAGCAAAAGTTGTTGCCGAACCTCCAGGCCCAAAATGCCACCCACGTCTCGCGCGGGCACGCCCAAACTTGCGAGGCCAAAGAGATCGGGGATCACAAGCATGTGCGTAAACACACCGCCGACGCGTTCGGAGATCCGCACCAATTTCTCAGAGGCCACGCCGGGCATCGCGAGCACGGCATATTGGATGCCCAGCCTTGCTGCGAGCAGTGGGGCCAAAGAGAGATCGCCCACCACCGGCACGCCCTCAACTTCGGCAAAGACCCCTGGGGTTTTTTGCGTTTGCGTCTGCGAGCCGCGCTGGCCGATGTGCTCCGATGAAGGCGGAGGCGCGCTTCCGAGTGGGTCTGTGAAGTTTTGCGTGATTTCTAGTAGGTCTTGAGCAAGTGCAATCGTGGAATGACGAACCAAGTCAGTGGTCATCATGCTGACCGATCGAATGGCAATTTCTTCGTCTTCCAGACGCGCTCGGAGTGTGCCTTGCTTGGCTACGTCGTCATCGAGAAGAAGCACCGGGATAAGGCCACGCTCGGGTTGGCTTTGCAGCGTGCGCACCACCAATCGCCCTGTTTTCCCTGCGCCCAACACCACCACCGGATGTCCCCACCATGGCTGCTTGCAACCCCATCGCCGTGCCAGGTGGCGGAAGATGGGGATCAATGCGGTGGTGAGTAGCCACCACAAGACGAGCGTCACGAAGGTCCACTTGCGGCCGGCTTTGTCGCCAAAGAACGCGACAGCAACAACGCCCAACGAGCTTGCTGCAAGCGCCAAGGTACTCGCCCGAAGTTCGTCGGGCGGGCTCATGGCCATTGCAGAATACAAGCGTGCAAAAGGCAGCGACAAGAGGGCCACAAAGACGCACGCGACAAGCAGTGAAGGCGCGCTTGGCACGACATCCTTGACCTCGAGCATGAGCATGCCGCCCAACAACGAGATGCCAAGTGCGAGCACATCAGAGGCTACAAGCGTGAGCGTGGTCGCCCAAGGCTTGCACGAAATGGCAAGACCCGCCATCTGTGGATGCTCGCGCGCCAAGCTCGAA
>JAYWGD010000235.1:0-2208 GCA_043778435.1 Myxococcales bacterium
GAGGGTTTGGCCGCTCAGCTGTTTGATGACACCTCACTGCTGCACACGCTGACCCCTCGCGACAAATTGCTGCTACGCGCATCGGCATGGCTTCATGATGTGGGCGATCGCATTCGCTACGAGGGACATCACAAGCACAGTCAGTACATCGTCGAGCACTCGGATGTGATGGGCTTGTCCAAGCTCGAGCGTATGATGGTGTCACTGGTGGCTCGGTATCATCGCAAGGGCGACCCCAAAGAGGACCATCCTGGCTTTCGAGATCTCGGGCGCGACGATCGCGCAAGAGTGACCAAAATCACAGCTCTTTTGAGGGTTGCGGATGCTCTGGACAAGGAGCACCTGGGCCGCGTGAGTGCGCTGCGCGCCCAAGTGCACGACACGCGTGGCACAGTGGTGCTGCGTCTTAGCGGCGCCGGAGATCGCGCCCTTGAGGAGTGGTCATTGCAAGAAAAGTGCAAGCTCTTTGAGGCCACTTTCGGGTTTCGCCTCTCGCTGGCGTAGACGCGAATGGCACGCTTTCCGCGACGCAAACGTTTGGCACGCCCTGTAAGTTTTGAGCACGTGCTCGACGGCCGCGCGCTCGCTTCCAAGGATGCTCCCAGACGCGAGGTGGTCGTTCCCTACTCGGTATGGCGACAGGCCCTAGGCGTGCAAGTGGCGGCGCACGCGGAGCCTTTGCGCATCGACGGCGACACGCTTTGGATTCGTGTGGCAAGCAACATCTGGGCCAACGAACTTGCCTTGCTAGAGCGCGAAATCCGCGCGGAGCTAGCCAGAGGCGGCGTACATGTTCGTCGATTGCGTTTCTCTACGGGGCCCGTGCACAAGCCGGATGCCCCTATCGAAAGGCGTGTGGAGCGTGCGGTGCCTGCGCTTCGACCGCTGCCGGTGGACTTGAACGAGGCCTTGGCCGACGTCACGCACGAGGCGCTACGCGAGAGCATTCAGGGCGCGATGCAAGCGCACATCGCCTTGGCCGAATACATCGGCCGCACGGCCGCAAAGAAAAAGGCATAGGAACACCGCGTAAATGTGAGTGCACGATGCACTCACGTGAACTCATTGCCTTCTTGGCTCGGAATCTATCCTCAAAGACCATTGAGCTTGACCGCATTGGCCCGATATCGAGGCGATCTCCACGACCACAGCATAGGTTATCCTGTTTTTGGTATCGACGCGACTGGTGAGAACATTGGTCCCCCGAAGAGTGAGCATCGAGCAGCTAGGCGCTTCATTTACATCGTACGCATAGACCCGAAGCTCATAAGCCGCCCCAACAGGCGACGTCAACCTCAGCCGCGCTCCCAGATCGATCAACTCACTCGACGACTCCGAGATCGTGAGCTGAAAGAACGTCGGGAAGCCACCCTGAAGATCAACACGTTGTCCCGAGACATCCCCAGTGATGATGTAGGTTCCTCCTGAGGCAGAAGTTGCACAACTGAACGGGTTGACGCACAAGTTCACATTGCCGGCATCGGGAGCACCTGCATCCAGCTTGGGAGTTCCCGAATCGACCTTTACAACGGCCGCATCAGGGCGTCCCGCATCCAACGTGACGATGCTGGCATCCGGCTCAACGAGAGACGAGTCGCCGCTGAGCGCGGCATCGGCCTCCGTGCTCGCGTCGAGTGCCGCTCCGTCGGCTTGCAAGAGCGCCCCATCAACATCGGACCACGCGTCGACAAGAATGCTTGAAGCCCCATCCTTGGCTGCATCTTGCGACACGGAGTTTTGGCTCGTATCGGCCGAACCCAAGAGCTCGTCATCGAGCCCCGTTCGCTCGCCGTGCGCACACGCCGCGAGCCATGCCGCAATCACCATCGGTCCCCAAACATCACGAGCGTAACGCATAGGTGAAGAGGCTACGCTAGATGCGCTCTCGGGTGAAGCTGCTCGCGCAAAAATGACGCACTTTATGCTGCAAGCAGTCTATGTCTAGCCACACACTCCGACTGTGATGGCCTAACTGGGAACCTTTCTGTGTTTTACACATACTTAATTACCAAGCGTGCACTCACGGTCGCACTGGCGTGCGTTGTCGTCGCCTGCAGCACCGTGGCTGCCGGGCCTTCCGCATGCGAAGACGCCCAAGTATATGCACTTTACAGTGATTTTAGGAGCTTTGCGCGGGTTGGAAGCATCTCGAAAGCAGGAGTGGCTACCGACGTCACAGGTGCCGATTTGGACACCGACGTCACCCTC
>JAYWGD010000236.1:0-6140 GCA_043778435.1 Myxococcales bacterium
CACTTCTTGCGCGTCGCCCTCAAGCCCCGCGTGCTCAAGCACCCATCGCATCAAGAGCGACGAGCGATCGCGTAGCTCTTGGGTCTCCGGCGAGAACACCCACGTGGGGCTCTCGGAGTTCATCACCGTGGGAGCGAGCGAGCGCAGAAGCTTGTCGTCGTTGTGCGCGATGGCGGCAAGTTGCGTCTCCAGCACCAAGCTCATGCGTTCGCCGGGGTCGGTCAGGGGTGTGGCCGCAAGTCGCTCCTCCATCAAGGCCATGTGGCGCTCGTGGTGCACAAGGTAGAAGGCCAACACGATCGCGTCTTTGGTAGGGAAATACCTGTAGGCGAGGCCATAAGCCACGCCGGCCTCGACCGAGATGGCGCGCATGGTGGTGTTCGAGACACCGTGTTTGCGAAACAACCGGAACGCCGCTTCCATGATGTGTGCACGGGTCGCGTCGGACTTTTTGGTCTTGGTGGCAGGCAAACGAGGCATGGGTCCTAGCCTAGCATAGGTGCCGTGTTGGGCCGCGCGGCGATTTATTGACTGTGGTCACTAAATGCTTGCGCGCGAATTGCAGCAATGCTAATTTGTGACCATGGTCAACAAATGGGAGCGAACGCCCGAAGAAGAGAACACACCAAGTCCATGGGCCGCGTCGCTTTGGGCTGCGTTGGTGATCGGTATCCTTCTCGGAGGGTTGAGCCTCGCTGGCCATCTGATTGAAGATGCCAAGCGGCAAGCACGTGGCGAAGCAACGGCCATTGGCTTCGGGAGGAGCGTCCACTGGATGGATGTGTTGTCGCAGAGTGGGTTGTGGCTGCTGCCAGTGGGCCTTGGAATCTACGCTGGGCTCAAGGAGGCAAGGGCTCCAAGGCTCAAGGCGCATCCGGCCCAGCTTTGCATGCTCATGTCGATTGCTGCGCTTCTTGGGGCGGCGCCGATGCTTGGGGAGGGTCTCCTTTGTTATCTCTTCATTGTGCCTTGGCACTTTGTGGTTGGCCCCATGATTGCGCTCGTCACGGAGGCCATTGCGAGGCCCGCCCGCAGCAAGACCGTGAATCGCGCGCTGGCGATTCTGATCTTTTCGAGCGCCGCGTACGCAAGCAAGCCGAACCCAAACCCAACGCCGGAACGCTTGTCGGACGAGGTGGTGGTCGAGCTACCGCAAGCGCTCGTGTTTGCCTCCATCGCGCATTTGTATCTGCCCATGAAGGACGAATCTCCGCT
Organism: Myxococcales bacterium; assembly: GCA_043778435.1. Lineage (GTDB taxonomy): Bacteria > Myxococcota_A > Polyangia > Polyangiales > Polyangiaceae > JAAFHJ01. The sequence continues at coordinate 1,216 of JAYWGD010000236.1, forward strand.
TTGGATGCGCGTGCTCTTGTCTGAGCCCGTGGCCATTGAGGGAGGCGGCGCCGAGGTGGGCGCGGAGCGTCGTATTCGATTTTCGAATGGTGTTTTGCTGGCGCGCATGACGCAGAGCCGCGCACCGGAATCCTTCACCTTTGAGGTGCATGTGGAGCAAGCGGGCCGCGAGTTCTTTGATCACTGGCTGACGTTTGGCCGATCCGAGCTGCGCTTTGAGGCGCTGGGCCCCGCGCGCACCAGGATTGTTCATGTCACGGAGTACACGCCGCACGCGCAGCCTCGCTGGTACTTTGCGCGCAGCGAGAAGATGCTGGGGCACGCGATTCAGACAAACCTGCTCGAGGCCTATGCGCAATCGATGGAGAAGGCGCAGCGCGATGCGCCCAGCGATGTGGGCGCCACCCTTGCGGTTGCGCCATGAGCGGCGTGCATGCAGGAATCGATCACGCGGCGACCCTGCTTGCCGACACGGCGCTGGTGTACGCCGCCATCGCGCTGACTGCGCGCACGTGGACGGCTTGGCATCGCGCGATGCGAAGCCTGGTGCCTTTGAGCTTGATCGCGTTTGGGGCGAGGGCGCACCGCATGGAGCCCGCGCTCGGGCGGCATTGCGCGCTACCTAGTGGGGCTTTGCCTGCGCGGGCGGGCTTGCGTGGTCGCATGCCGGATTCGATTGGCAAGCCGCGTGGCTGGGGGCCTCGCTCACGGCTGCGTTTGCATCGCTGCCGCGTGGGTCGCAGAGCCAGCGCGGGCTCGCGGCGGCCGCGGCATTTGCATGTGTCATGCATGCATATCGTGGCATCGCGGGCATGCGTGAGGTGGGCGCAGTGTTCGCGGCTGTGCTGAGCGGCGTGCTCTTTGCGCGCGCGATACGGGCGAGAGCATTCTGGCGCGCGCGACTTGCCATGCATTGGGCAAGCTTTGGCTTTGTGTTCGCCGTGTGGTTGCCGCACCTGGTGTCGCCCGTGTGGCATGTTGAGGAAGGTGTGCCGCTGTATCGCATGGCATTGGCCGCAGGATTGTTGGGTACTGCGGCGTGGCTCGCGTGGCACGGGACCCAAGACTTGTGCGCGCATGGCGGCACGCCAGATCCATTGGATCCGCCTCCATGCCTTGCCACGCAGGGTATCTACGCGCGCATGCGAAATCCGATTCAACTTGCGGAAGTGCTGCTTGTGGCGGTGCACCGTGCCATCACGGGCGCAAGCATGCACGTGGTCTACACCTTAAGCTTTGCCTCTCTCCTTTGGCTCCCGATGCGTCGGTACGAAGAGCGTCGCCTCGCCGAGTGCTACGGCGAGATGTATGCAACGTACAAGCGACGCGTGCCGGCCTTTGGTTGGGCGCCACGCGCGCGGACCACAGCGAAGCCAAGATCTGTCTCCAACGCATGAGCCTTCAATGCATGGCATGGAGCGCTTGTGAGTTCGGCTAGCAAGCGCCGATGACATGGATGCGGCGCACGCCGGTGCGCGTTTCCTCTGTGACGTTGGCCGCCACGCCAAACACTTCGGACAGCAGCAACGGCGTGAACACCTCGCGCGGTGTGCCAAAAGCGTGGCCGCGCCCGCGATGCAGCACCAGCACATGGTTTGCATACTGCATCGCCAAATTGAGATCGTGCAATGTGCACACAACGGCAGCGCCCTCTGCGGCGAAGTTCTGCGCGCCGGCGAGAATAAGATGCTGGTGCGCCAAGTCCAAGCTTGCCGTGGGCTCGTCGAGAAGCAAAACTCGGCAAGGCACGGGCTCCCACACTTGGGCAAAAATGCGTGCAGTCTGAACGCGTTGCTGCTCGCCGCCCGAAAGCTCCTGATACGAGCGTTCTTGGGCGTGCTGCATGTCCACGGCGGTGAGGGCTTCTTGGGCGATCGCGACATCGCGCGGAGTTGGGCGTGCGGCGTGCGGCGTACGTCCAAGGAGCGCCACCTCCAGGACCGAGAAGTGTGCGCTTAGCGTATTGTGTTGGCGCAGCACGGCGCGGTGTTTGGCCCGCTCTTGCAGCGGCCATTCGGCGAGCCATTTTCCTGCCATCCGAACCTCGCCGGCATGAGGCGTGAGATCCCCGGCCATGAGCCGGAGCGCGGTGGATTTGCCAGCGCCGTTGGGGCCCACGATGGCTGTGAGATTACCTTCGAGGCCGTTCAGAGACACGTCTGAGAGAATTGTGGTCGACCCAGCGACATAGCTCACATGCGCTATCGAGATCATGGTGCTCTCCGAGGCTGAAGCACCAGCAGTGCGAGAAACACGGGTGCGCCCACCACCGAGGTGATCACGCCCAATGGGATCTCGAGCGGTGCGGTCGCCGAGCGCGCCAGAGCATCGGCGAGTACCAAAAGCAATGCGCCGACCAGCGCTGCGAGTGGCAACGAGCGGCGCAAATCAGCGCCCACAAGCAGGCGCGCGCCATGAGGCACCAGCAAGCCTACAAAGCCAATGTTGCCGGCCACAGCCACGGAAGATCCTACCGCGAGTGCAACCCATGCGACGACGGCCGCTCGCGTGCGGCGCACATTTACGCCCAGATGCTGCGCCTCCTCATCGCCCAGCAGCATGACATTGAGCGAGCCGCTAAGGCGCCACAACGCCAAGATCGCCACGAGGCACAGCGGCGCGGCCACACCAACTCGGATCCAGTCGGCATCGCCTAAGCTCCCAAACTGCCAAAATGTATAGCGTCGCAATTGCATGTTGTTTGCATGCATCACGAGCAGACCAATCAGGGCCGAGATCAGTGCATTGATCCCAATGCCAGCCAAGAGCGTGGCGCTCGGACCTCGTGTTCGCATGGCACGTGATACCGCCTGAACCAACGCCATGCTCAACGCGGCGCCTGCAAATGCGGCCAGCGACAGAGCGAGCGGACCTTGCAAAAAACCAACGCCCACAACGATGAGGCAAACAGTGCCCAAGGCCGCACCGGCAGAGACTCCAAGCAGTCCTGGGTCCACAAGAGGGTTTCGAAACAGTCCTTGCATGGCCGCGCCCGACACGCCCAACGCAGCGCCCAGCAGCGCACCCAAGAGCACGCGCGGTAGACGCAACGCGACGACCAGCGTGGATGTCTCAGCGCTTGGGGACACGAGCGCGTGAGTGACATCCTTCAGCGATGTTGCAGTGCTACCCATGCAGAGCGCAACCATCATGGCGACAACCAAAAGGGTGCACCATGCAAGAGATCGTTGGTACCAGCGCGTGGAGCGAAATAGCATCGAAGAGCGACTTGGGGCTTAGCCCAACTCTACCTCGGACCAGAAAGAAAGCAGCCGTTGCGCCAGAGCGCCGGGCGCTTGCAATTGGGGCCAATGGCCCACGCCAGGCAGTGTTTCAACACATCGATGATTGCCGTTCGAATCTTGCGGAAGCATGTGATGCGCAGACACATAAGGGTCGTGCTCCCCGCGCAAGAGCAACATGGGAACGTTTGGCCCGACGCTTGGCGCGTCTTGCTTTGGGCGCCTACTGCGAGGCTCGCGGTACGGGGCGAGCATGCGATGCAGGCGCGCCGGATCTGTGCAGCGAAGGCGCACGAGGGTGAGCGCAGTCTCTGTCATTCCCGCCGCGCGCAGAGGGGCAAGAAAAGGCTCATAATTTGTCCGGCGTAGCCAGCGCTCGGGCAACCAAGGCCGGGCCAGCGCGCGTGCGTATCGCGCGTGCTTTGCCGAAAAATGTGCATGCAAAGCGCATGGGTGTGGCGCACTGAGAACAGTGAGACTGAGAATGCTCTCTGCGGCGAGGTGGCCCACGCGCGTCAGCATCCACGCAGCGATGCCTCCCCAATCGTGTCCGACGACGTGAATGCCAAAGCTTGGGTCCGTGCTTGGACCATCGCCGGTAGGCCAAAGCTGCTCTGCGATCTCTTCGGCCAAGGCCATGGGCGTGCCTGCTCGGCGATGACCGGCCGCGTTAAACCCGTATCCGGGCAGTTCTGGTAGGCGGACGACTCGGCCCGATGCGCGCAAAATATCTGTGCACGCTGACCAACTCTCGGGCCCATCCGGGAAGCCGTGCACGACGGCGACAGGGGCGGGGCTCTGGGCTTGCCGGATCATGTCTTGCGAGCGCCCCAATGCCACTCGCCACTGGCAAAGAGCTGTAGCCATGCTGGGAGATGCCGCACGCGCGGAGCCCAAAACGCAAGCCAAGCGAAGGCTGCCAAGAAGAGTGCGCAGAACCACCACGCGGCCGTGAATACGCTTGCCACGTACGCCCACAGGCCCAATCCCAAGGTGTATGCGCCCAGTGATTCAGACTCCAAGGTTGCCGTACCGGCGCGTGACATCCAGCGCTTGTGCGGAAGAATCACCATCAAAAAAACAATCAAACCGGCCGCGCTCATCCACTGCGACCAAGCCGCCGAGCGCGCAAATAGGCCCAAGAATGCGATGCCGCCCGAGAGAAGAATACGTGCCTGCTCCGAGATGGGTTTCACGTCTGACGCAAACACGTCGGCTGACCACGAGCCCTCCGACACCTCATCTGTTGCAACGTCTGGCGTGCCCTCTGCATACAAAGCTGCGGGCACCACACTTGTCGTGATTGCAGCATCGCGCATCACCTGCGGCGGAGGCGGCGTGGGCGCAAGCCCCGGGAGCTTGAGCTTGTTGGCGCAATGCTCGCTGCAAAAATAGGCGAAGTTGAGGTGCACGATGCGCGTGACCAAGTCCTTCTGCTGCGTGACGCTCTTGCCGCAGTGCGCGCACGGGATCGGGCGCTTCACGCGTGGGCCGTTGAAAGTGTGGGAAGCACCTTGCGCAAGATGAGCAAGGCCTCGTCGATCTCGGTGTTGGTGATGTTCAGTGGCGGCGTAAAGCGAAGTGCATCATCTCCGCTCGCGGTGCAGAGCAAGCCATGCGCCGCCAACTGCACAACCACCTCGCGCGGTGCGAGACCTGCGCGTAGGATCACGGCCTGCAAAA
>JAYWGD010000237.1:0-6139 GCA_043778435.1 Myxococcales bacterium
TCCACAAACTTCACCTCGCGATCGAGCTCGGCCAAGCGCTCTCGCAGCTCAACGCGGATGTCCTTCATGCAGCGGCTCATTTGATCGGCCGGCGTCACGTAATGCGATCCCGGGTGAATCGCGACGCGATCGATCACATCCTTCACGGTGCCGCGAACCGGGTCGACCGCCTTGATGGCTTCCACGGTGTCGCCCCAAAATTCGATACGTACTGCGGTCTCTGACTCGTAGGCGGGGAACACCTCGACCACATCGCCGCGCACACGAAAGGTGCCGCGGTGAAAGTCATGATCGTTGCGATCGTATTGAATATCCACCAGCAAGCGCAGCAATTTGTCTCGTGAAAGTGATTCTCCCACCTTCACGCTCACCATCAACCCATCGTAGCTCTCGGCGCTTCCGATGCCATAGATGCAGCTCACCGAGGCCACCACGATCACATCCTTGCGGCTGAGTAGCGAGTGCGAAGCGGAGTGCCTCATGCGATCGATGGCGTCGTTCACGATCGCATCCTTCTCGATGAAGGTATTGCTCGACGGGATAAATGCCTCGGGCTGGTAGTAGTCGTAGTAGCTCACAAAGTACTCCACCGCGTTGGTCGGAAAGAGCTCCTTCATCTCGCCGTACAACTGCGCGGCGAGTGTCTTGTTGGGGGCCATGATCAGCGTAGGCCGCTGCGACTGCTCAATCACATTGGCGATGGTAAAGGTCTTGCCGGAGCCCGTGACGCCGAGCAAAACCTGGTGCTTGTCGCCGCGGTCGAGCCCTGCCATCAGCTGCTTGATGGCCTCCGGTTGATCGCCACGTGGCGTGTTTTTGGACGCGAGTTCAAACCTACGCATCGAAGTCCACCTTGCGTCTGCGCGCATTTCCTCGTCTGCGAAGGTTCAAAAGTTCGATGCCGCTCGAGAACGCCATCGCGGCGTAGAGGTAGCCTTTGTTGGGGTGCGCGCCAAAGGCCTCGGCCACCAGCATGAGACCAATCATGACCAAGAAGGCGAGCGCCAGAATGGTCATGGTCGGGTGCCTCGTCACAAAGTCGCCGAAGGGGCTTGCAAAGAACATCATGCATCCCACAGCTATCAACATGGCCGTGATCATGACGCGAATGTCCTGCGCCATGCCCACGGCCGTGATGACGCTGTCCAGCGAGAACACAATGTCAAGCACTACAATCTGAGCAAAAATGCCCCAAAGCTCCTTGCGGTCGGGCGGCGCTTTTTCGGTGGGCAAGTCCGCGGTGTGCTCGTTCTGATGGCCCTCAATTTTCTCCCAGAGCTCTTTGCCGGGCTTGACAATCAAGAACAAGCCGCCGCCAATCAAGATCAGATCGCGTCCCGAAAACCCTCGCCCCCCCACGTTTGCAAAAGGCTCGGTCAGACTCATCACCCAACGTATCGCCAAGAGCAAAGCGATGCGCATGCCCAGCGCCAACCCCAAACCAATGCGCCGCACGCGCGCGCGCTCCTTGCCCCGAATGTGCGCGGTGACAATGGACAGAAACAAGATGTTGTCGACCCCGAGCACAATCTCCATCACGGAAAGGCTGAGCAGCATCAGCATATTGGTGGGCGTGAAAAAGTCGTTCATGGCGGCCATTATTGTCTAGCACGTCAAAGCGGCGTATTGCAGCGCTGCTGCGATGCAGGCACTATGCACTCGACCCATGCATTTTCCTCTTTTCCTGCAGCTGGCTGCAAGCTCCGCGCCTCCACTCTTCGGCCATACGGCAGACACTTCGGGCTGGCGTGCGGGCATAGGCCTGCAGGTCGATGTGTTGCCTACGCAAACCGTTGAATCCGAGATGCGCCAGCTTCCCATGCTGCGCGGCGACTTGCGATACATGCACACCACAGGCATCTATGGCAGCGCACGAGCGCGAGCCATTGTGCTCTCCAATTTGGGAGAGCTGGGCGCCGGTTACGCTTTTCGTACGGGGCCCTTCGCCATCGCCGTGCATGATCACATTGGCTACTTCTACGGAGCCATCGGGTTCTCGGGCTTCGACGCGATTGGCACGTCTGTGCTGCACACGCCCGGTGCAACCGTATCGTGGCGCTTTGGGCGAGATGTGCTCTCGCTGAGCACCGAGGTTGTCGTGCCATTGGCGCAGACATCCGTCGTCGGCAGCGGAACGGCGCGCGTCGTGCAGTCGAAGACCACGGGCGAGCGCGCGGTAGTAGCCACCTTCACGGTCGAGCACACACTTAGGCAAGGTGGTACCGTGATTGGAGGAGCTGCTTTGCTCTCGGCGCCTCCAGACTATCAAGCCTGGCTCGCATTTTCGGACGAGCGCGCACGCGCTGTATACCCTAGGTTTTTTGCTGGCTATGCCTTTTAGTCCGATGCGCACATCTCCCCTCTTTCTATTGCTTCCACTCGCTCTTGGCGTTCACAGCTGCAAGGTGCGCAGCGACGTGGAGCCAATCCCCACGTTCGGTGATCGCAGCGAACTAGGCGGCATGACGCCCCTGAACGTAAAGCTGCTACAAGGCCTTGACGGCATCTACATGAGCGATGCCGCGCCCTTTAATGGGGCCATTGTCGGTCACGGAAGCAGCAGCGCATTTTCGCTCTTCACCTCGCAAGACAGCACGCATGTGATCTTGGCCGCGGGCTGCAGCGCTGATCGCACACGCTTTCTCGCAGAGGGGCACCACCGCAGCGCAACACTGGGCACCGGCGGCCTGGTGCGCCTCCGTGCCATTGGCCTCTCCGCCCGAACACTATGCGCCGACAGAGATACGGCAGTGCTTTCGGCCGTGTCTTTCACCGGTGAGTACGGCAGCGACAATCAGCTCCCAAACAAGCCATTTACGCTCAAGTACAAGCGTGAGCGCGCGGGCGAGCAAGACTTCGGCGCCATCGCACATCATGGCGCCTGTCGCACCATCGATGCCTGCGGTGTCTCCGAGAACAGCATCGAATCCATTCTTCGAGTCCCGGCCTACGGCGCACGGGCAGTCGAAGTCGATGTGCGTCTCACCAAAGACGGTGTTCCCGTTTTGTTCCACGACGAGACGCTCACCCCCCGCTTGGTCAACGGCGAGCTTTGTCATGGTCGGGTCTCCGATTTGCCATTCGCTATTTTGCGTGCAAATTGCACTCTTCAATATGGTGAGCAGATTCCGTCGCTTCAAGAAGCTGTCGACACCATCATCGCGTCCAAGGATCTGCGCGGACTTTGGGTCGACATCAAAGAGACCGCTGCGCTTGCCCCGAGCGTGGCCATTCTTCACGATGCGGCCCTGCGCACGTCTAGGCCTGTCAAAACACATTTGTGGGTGGTCGGATTGCCCGATGAAGAGACGCGTCAGGCCTATTTGCAAATCCCGGCCGACAAGCGCGCGCCATGCTTCTTGGAGCTAGAACCTGACGACGTGCGAGCCACCGGCTGCAGCACGTGGGCACCACGCTGGACCCGCGGCGCCTCGGGTGACGAAGTACAGGCGCTCAAGGACCAAAAAATCGGCACCGTGATGTGGACCGTGAATGAGGTGCCCTTCATCGACAACTACTTGCGAGAGGTCAAACCTACCTCAATGCTCAGCGATCGCGTGGGCACCGTGCTCTATCGTCGCCAGTTGCTTCTAGGCGCACTCGGAGACGAACCGTAATGTCGCTTCACGCAATCGCTCTTGCGGCCACGATGGCGGCGCAGGCACGCTCCGCTCAGTCAGATCACCTGGCCGCTGTTGACACCGCGGCGCTCGAAGTGGGCCTCAGCACAAGCTTGCAGCAGAGCAATGCGGCGACGTCGAACCTCACCTATGAGAGCTACCGACGCACGGGTTTGGGCGCAGGCGTCTCGCTGGCGCTACGCAGCCGTTACCCGCTCGTCCCAGTGCTTGAGCTTTCCCGAATCTCGCTCGTCGAAGGAAGCCGCGCCACGGCGAGCGCGGGCACCGTGCAGACCGAGCTCTATGCCTTCGCATACCGCGCCGGCGTCTCGGCTGACCTCGGGCGGTTTCGCCCTGCCGTGGGCGTCGGGCTCTACGACCTGAATGTACGCGCGCGCCTACAAGGCCAAAGCTACGCGTCTCGCGAGCTGGACTTTGGCTACTACGCCGGCCTCACCGCCTTCCCGTACATCCGAGGCGCCCTGCGCATCGGCGTGGAAATCAAAGGTGATTTGCTCAGCGAAGCCGCCATCAACAGCGTGGGTGCAGGCGTGCGCATGAGCTACGACGCGTTGCAGTTTTGAGTGGCACAGTGGGATCAAGGTCGTTCTTGGGCGCTCATCGACTTGCGCCCGGGACGCTCCTACTGACCCGCCAGCCAGGTGCTTAAATCCTTAAGGACAATCGAGAACTTAAGCGGCTTAGAAGAACAATCCTCCTCGCCGTACGCGCACTCGCGAAAGCTGTGATTGAGGCCCGGGTAGCGACGAAAAACAACGTTTCTCCTTGCGGCACGCATCATCTCAACCTGTAAAGTAGTCGAAGCCCTCAATTTGAGCCGATGAGTCCTCCGACCCGTGGGCCACGAAGGTTGGAACACTGGACCCGGCCAGAGCCTCAGAAACCGGCTTAGAGATGTAGCTCGCCCAGCGCTTGTACGAATGACCCCAGACAAATTTGTCGGTGCGCTGAGGGCTGCTCAAAATATCCCGGATGGAGGCAAGGCAGCTCTCGACGGACGCCTCAATGTTGGAAGGGTTACCTCCCCTGCTGCGCTTTCGAAACATGAGCGCGAAATCGAAGGCTTGAGATGGGCCCAAGCCGGACAACACGCCGATCGCACGGAGCCCGGAGTTTTTCCCAAGAAATGCAGCGACAACAGCCCCCTCCGACTGTCCAATCGCCACAATCCGTCCGGCCAGCTCAGGACGTTCCGCAACCAGCGCGGAAATTAACGATTCCTGCTCCAGGATCCGCTCTTCAAGCGATGCATGCTGCTGGTACAGGGCCGAACAGTCAGGGCCTCCGTCGTCCGCGTCCGCAAACAGCGCAACGCCAGCTTTCTCGATAGAGACGATACGGTATTGAGCACCGAACGACGCGGTGATCTGACCCCAAAACCTTTCATTAAGCGAACCATCCCCGTTCTTCACCACCGTGGACCCACAGCCCGAGCCATCGATAACCACAATGACCGGCTCGGAAGTCACCCCGGGACGATTCGACAGCACATGACGCTGCCGGCCCCCAGCAAGCATCAGCCCGCGTTCATAGAGCTGCGGCGCGACAACCGTCGCTTGCCCCCAATGCTGCGATGGTGATTCGCGGGGCATGCGCACCGGGGGCCCCCCTAAGCCACACCCCGCAAAGAAGATAGCGCCAAGCACAATAGCGACGAGCCTCATCATGCGTGGAACCCCAACAGAATGGCCCGCTACAGTAAAGAGCAAAAAGCCAGCATCCGACAAGCTGGCTTGCCTAGACAACGCGGCAACACTCTCGGCAAGCGCGCAAAGCGCGAGAGCACAAGCGGCAAAGCCGCGAGCAATGCCCTCTCCACAAGCGCGCAAAGCGCGAAAGCACAAGCGGCATAGCCGCGAGCACAACTCTCAAAGCCAGCGGCAAGGCCGCGAGCCCCAAACCAAGATCTACAAAACGCAAAAAACGCCCCGAGCGAAAGGGGCGTAGCTAGCGAAAGGACACGCGGAGCGCACATAAGTACGCGAGCACGCCCAAGCGACGATACGCCCCGTGCAGCCGGGGCGTTTTGCGCTTTAGACGCGGCGGCGCTTTGGGGGCCGGCACCCATTGTGCGGAACAGGGGTAACGTCGCGGATGACCGTGACGCGGAAACCAACGGTCTGCAAAGCGCGGAGAGCGCTTTCGCGGCCGGTGCCTGGGCCTTTCACGAACACTGCTACAGTGCGCATGCCATGCTCCATGGCCTTGCGGCCTGCTTCCTCAGCGGCGAGCTGTGCGGCGAAGGGCGTGCTCTTGCGTGAGCCCTTAAAGCCACGCGAACCAGCAGACGACCAGGAGATGGCGTTGCCGTTCACATCCGTGATGGTAATCACGGTGTTGTTGAACGTGGACTGGATGTGGGCGATGCCCGTTCCTACGTTCTTTTTGACCTTCTTCTTCACGGTCTTGCCCTTGGAGGCGGTCTTTGATTGTGCCATGACTTAACTCCGCTCAGTCTTTCTTCGCGCGGGCAAGAACACCCTTGCGCGGGCCTTTGC
>JAYWGD010000238.1:0-2203 GCA_043778435.1 Myxococcales bacterium
GGCGGCGCTGGTCGCGCGGCGCTTGTCGCATCCGGGGGCGCCTGTTGCGATTGGAGCGCTGATCGAGGCCGCATGGCCAGGCGAAAAAATGTCTCCTGCCGCTCAGCGAAATCGCCTGCATGTTGCACTCTCTGCGCTCCGCTCCCTGGGCCTTCGCGAGGTTCTGTGCGGCGACGCCAGAGGCTATTGGATCGACACTCACGCAAACGTGCTTTGTGCCGTTGCGTGAGTGCACGAGCGTGTGAGGGGCGATCAGGGCAGGCTGAGCTGCCACAAGTCGGAGTACACATCGTCTCCGTTCCCCAGGCCCATGATCAGTCTTTTTCCCGTCTGATCGTAGACCGCTTGCCCACTTGTTCGCGGTTCAGGCCCGCTTGGCACATCGACGTTGACCCATCGCTCGTGGCCAGAGTCTAGGGCCAAAATTTGAATGCCAGAGATGCTTTGGCGTCCGTCGGGGGTGCCGCCCCAAACGAACATACGGTTTGCATCCTGGTCATGCGCCCAGCCTCCGTTGCGTCGCTTCTCCACCTCTGGAACAGCGCCAAACAGTCGCGTCCAACGTGCAGGTTGTTGCGACAGATCGAGTGCCCAGGTGTCGCCCGAGAACGCATCGCCGCGCGTTCCCGATGAGCCTGCAAAGATCACGACGCGATCGTTTGCCGTATCCATTGCGTAATGAAATCCGAATCGCGGTTCGGGTCGGTCGCCGGTCGTGGCGTCCGGCGATGTGGCCACGGATACAAACCCGGCGGCCTCCGTGTATGCATCCACAAGGCAGTTCACCCCGCGGTTGGTCACGTTCACGCCGCATACGCTGAGATACCGCGATCGCTTCGCATCATATACGAGCGATCCCGTGTAGCTTGCAGGTGCCGTCTTGTTGAATGGCGCATCCTGAATCGTCCACGAGCTGTTGTTGTAGCGGATGTCTTTGAGCAAGCGCGGCGTGTCGATGGCCCCACCCTCGGCTGCCACCGTGCCTCCAAAAAAGAGCACGCCACGCTTGCCGGGCGCCGAGGCCACACGGGCTCCGGCCATGGGCGCGATGTTGCTTCCTTGAGGTTGAATTTGAGTCCAGGTTTTAAGTGTGAGGTCAAAGCTCCAAACATCGTTAGATACGGTATATTGCTGGGGATAGTAGTGAAATCCCGAGAAGATGAAAAGGCGATTGGGGTCGCCCTGGTCTTGCCAAAACGCGTGGTATTCACGTGGTTGCGGCGCATCTGGACCGGCTTGCCACTCTGCAAGCTTGGTCCAAGCAAGAGGTGTCTGCGACACGGCGATGGTGGCGCTGTCGCTCTCGCTGCACATCACCGTGACAGTGCTCGTCGCGCCATAGCCCGCGCGCACGTGAAGTGCATCGCCGTCAAACCAGGCATCGGCCCCGCCCGTAGTGGCTAGCTTGGCCGACGCGCGAACGGAGGCAAGGCTTTGTGCGAGTGTTTGCCCACGACCCGCGCCTAGAGTGATTGTTGCTGGGAGCTGAAGCGCGGAACATGCGGAGATCGTCCCGGCATCCGTGGCGCGAGCGCTGTCGGATTCTAGCGCTGCGTCGAGGCTCGCGCTCGCACTGTCGGCGCGAACGGCGGCATCGAGGACGCTTAAGGTTGCAGCGATGGTCGCAGCAGAATTTGAGCAAGCTGCGAGTGCTCCTATTGTGAGTGTAGAAGCCGCCGCGAGGGTTCGTATGGAGAGGTGGATGCGGACGGTACGGCGAGCCAAAGGCTTTGGATTCATAAAGGTCGTGCTAGCTCTCTTCCGAGCCCTTGGCCGCTTAATCGGTGGCTCGTAGCACTTAATTTGGACCAAAGACCCGCGCTGAAGCCGCTCGAAAATTTTGTGTGCGCCGGCTTCCCTGGCATTCGAGATGCGCATGCGTTAATCGCTTTGCCAAGCAAATGCCTACACTCTCGCTTGCAGCCAGTCTTGCCAATCCTGCGCTTGAACTGGCAACCCCACGTCGGCCGTTGGTCTTTGACGGCGCCATGGGCACCGAGCTCTACGAACGCGGCATATTGTATAGTGCATGCTTCGAAGAGCTTTGCGTGACCAAGCCCGAGATCGTGACGGCGGTGCATGCCGACTACGTGCTGGCTGGCGCCACAGTGCTAGAAACCAACACATTTGGCGCCAACCGTTTGCGCTTGACCAAGCATGGTTACACCCATCGCGTCGCCGAATTGAATGCTGCAGCCGTCAA
>JAYWGD010000239.1:0-6129 GCA_043778435.1 Myxococcales bacterium
CAGCATGGGTCGATGCAACGCAGGGACCTGCGATTTTGCTTGCAATAATGGCTTCGAGAAGCAAGGCGGCGCCTGCGTTTCGGAGCTGAAGTGGCGCAGCATGACACCCCCCACGTCCAATCTTTTACTGGATGTCTGGGGGAGCTCCCCGTCCGACGTCTGGGCTGTGGGCGGAAAGGGAGTCATCTTGCGATGGAATGGCAGCGCGTGGAACAGCACGGTCTCAAATACAACGGATGCATTAAGTGGCATCTGGGGAAGTTCAGCATCCGACGTCTGGGCAGTAGGCGATAAAGGATCGATCTTTCGCTGGGACGGCACCGTGTGGAAAAGCATGGTCTCAAATACAACGAGTCCGCTTAACGGCATCTGGGGAAGTTCAGCATCCGATGTCTGGGCCGTCGGGGAGGGAGGCACCATCTTGCGATGGAATGGCAGCGTGTGGAACGCCATCACCTCAGGCACCTCACAGTCCATTCGTGACATCTGGGGAAGCTCCCCGTCCGACGTCTGGGCCGTTGGCAAAAACGGAACCACGCTGCGTTGGAGTGGTAGCGCGTGGCGCAGTGTTAACTCCGGCACAACGGATACACTAAGCGGCATCTGGGGAAGCTCCGCATCCGACGTGTGGGCGGTAGGGGGAGGTGACAAGGAAACCGCACTCCATTGGAACGGTAGCGCGTGGTATCGCACCAACTCCAACACGACGAACTTTCTCTATGATGTTTGGGGAAGCTCCGCATCCGAGGTTTGGGCGGTGGGAGGCGACAATTTTATTTTCGGAACCATCATGAACTTGAATGGCCTGGGCCTGAATCAGGTTGCGTCGGGTTCTTCAGGCTACTTCTACGGCATTTGGGGAAGCTCTGCATCCGACGTGTGGGCGGTGGGAGGCGCCGTTTTTCCAAGCGCACAAAGCACCATCATGCATTACAGCCGGTAATTGGAGCGAGCTGCAAAACAGCGAGCCAGAGACATGCGCAGGTGCGGGGTTTGAGGCAGCAGGCGCCTCGTCACTCGGAGCCACCTTGCGGAACGGCTCTTCGCCAGGGCTTCTGCAATCAACCCACTGCGCATCGAGCCCCCCATCAGGACCGTGGGCGTAACCCACACGTCTGTATCCCCAAACCAGGCTTCGAGCCTGCGAACCGGGCGTCATGCGGTGTCATAATCAAATCCGGCTGCCAGTGCTTTAATGTGGTGTGCATGCAAGCCCTTGGAGACAGGCTCCTGTAGCTGCGTTGCGCGCAGCTACAGCCACCAATCGCCGAGCGCCAATTCGGTCTCGGCGAAAGGCGCGTAGCGGCCTACGTCTTCGTTGCAGCCGCCCGCAGAACGCACATAGCCCGCCGGAGATAGCGTGTAGACCTCAAGCAAATGTAGGGCAGGATTTGTGAGCACACATGGGGCACCCCGGCGCGCGCGTAGAGGTCCATTTTGCGCAAGCGATCGTGTTGCTCGTTGCTGGGCGAGAGGACTTCACAAATCCAATCGGGCAAGAGCTCGATGGGGCGCAGTTGCGACTCGGCATCCCAGCGCTCACGCCGCCAGCCCACCACATCGGGCCGGACCACGTTGCGGCCTACGCGGGTGTCCACATCCTGCAAGAACAACCATTTCCCTGGATTGTCTGGCCCCGAAGTTCCGCCAGTGCCTCGCGTACGTTTGGGAAAGGCATTGCGCAGCGCTTGGGACAAAGCACCGCGCCGGCACTAGAGCCACTTAGAAAAGAGCTTCTCGTTGCAAAGTACAGATACCCACAGATGGGAGAGCCAATAAATTCGACGGAGCACGATACGCGCGTACCGAGCTTGCGCAAAATCGACCGGACCTAAATTGCACTTCAGGGTTTCTATGTCAGTACCTGGCCATGAACACAAAGGAAGCTGCCAAGTCCCTCCTCGTTTTGCTTTCAGCGATGTGCGCGACCTCCGCGATGACGGGTTGCACGGCCCAAGAGGCAAACGAGGATGACAAGCAAGTCGACGAAACTGCTACCTCGAGCGACGCCCTACGTTGGGACCAAGACGACCCAAGCACCGCCGGTTACATCCGTGATTATGTTCGCCTCGAGCGCGTCCAGATCGGAGGAAAGACACTCTTTCGTCGAGAGATACTGCACGTCAGCACGTACACGCAAAGCTACGAGGTCACGGTCGTCATCACCGACACGCCCACAAGCATCGATTACCTCGAGTACCACAAATCCAGCGGCGATTTTAAGGCGATACCTTTCAGCGCGAGCCGCATTAAGCTGTCGCAGAAGTCGCTCATTGACGGCATTCTCCCAAACCGTGAGCACCCCACTGGTGTCCCCGCGTCGGCCAGTGGATTTGACCTCAACGGCGAGAGGCTCCAAAAGCCGCAAAACGGCCTTGTTTTCAACTCCTATGTGACAGGCGATTCCCGCGCCCACATCTGCGCCAAAGGATGCAAGCGAGTTGCAAACTTGTCGGAAGCTTGGACCAGCTCGAAGCTTGATACGTGAATCGTTGCGCCGGTAGCGTCGAGCAACAGCAGCAGGGCACCGCTTGCACGACAACCCACCTCATTGTCTTGATCCCCATGCAGGGCACCGCCAACTAGCGTCTTCTTTATCGCCGTTTCACTACCTATGTTGCCGTGGATGTTCGAATTAGAACCCGTAGAAAGCGAGGACCTCGAGTCCGCAAGCAACGACGTGCGTGGGCGAGTTGCCCCACACGCCGAACAACCAACGTGTCGTGGATGAGTCCACGCTCGCCCATCTGCCAGAACCGTCCCAATGCCGAATGTTGCCTTCTTCTCCGACGATCCACACGTCGTTTGCAGAACTGCCCCAAATGCTTTTGACATCCCGAAGCGAGCATTTGCGGGGCCGCTACAAATATGGGATTCTGGCGGCTACACCGCGCGGTGCGTGAGCAGCTTTTCGATGAGGTCTTTGGAGTAGCCGGAGAGCTCGCGGAAGACGACGCCCATGCCGTCCTTTTCGATGCGTACGACTTCGCCCGTGCCTTCGATGGTTTCGATGTCGTTCATAATCACTGTAAACTGCAGGTTTACCAAAGTGCCCACAGCAAGAGGTTCTTGCGCGCGAATGAAGACGCCGGTGCGCGAGATGTTGGTCACGTATTCTTGGATGAACGCGTCGAAGGACTCGAACTCGCGATTGATCGTCACGCGCTCGTTGGCGCGCTTGGACTCGCTGCTTTCATCGCTGCCCGTAGTGACTTGCTGGCTCATGGCTCACTTGCCTACGATCTCGAATTGCTCGAGATGATAATCTTTGCGCGGAACGACCGTGATTTTGCGCATGAACTTGTTCTCAGCCTCGGCCACAGCGTCGCGCTCGGAGCCATTGAGCAAGTCGACCACAGCGGGGTGCGCATTGACGTGGATCGTGTAACCCGGCAGCCCGGCGTGCTTTCGGCGCATCTCGCGCAAGATCTCGTAGGCCACCGTTTCTTTGCTCTGCAATTGGCCTGTACCGTCGCAATAAAAGCAGGGCTCGTGCAAGTATCGGCCCAGGCTTTCGCGTGTGCGCTTGCGTGTCATCTCGATGAGGCCCAGCTCGGAGATGCGATTGAGCGTGGTTTTTGCCTTGTCCTTTTGCAGGAGCTCCTCGAGCGTGCGGCGCACCTTCTCGCGGTTCGACATTTTTTCCATGTCGATCAGATCGAGAATAATGAGGCCTCCCAAATTGCGAAAGCGCAGCTGGTAGGCAATCTCATGCACGGCCTCGAGGTTGGTTTTGAGGATCGTCTCCTCCATGTCCTTCGAGCCCTTGCCCACGAAGCGGCCGGTGTTCACGTCGATGGCCGTAAGCGCTTCGGCTTGGTCGATGACCAAGTAGCCGCCTGAGGGCAGACGCACGTTGCGATCGAGCGCACGCTTGATCTCCGTCTCGATGCCGTAAGCGTCGAAGATGGGCTCTTCGCCTGAGTAAAGCTGGATGTCTTTGAGGCGATCGGGGGCGAACACCTCGAGAAAGCGATAGAGCCGCTCGTACTGCACGCGATCGTCGATGACAATGGCGTCCACTTCGTCGGTGAACAAATCGCGCGCTACTTTGAGCGTGAGATCCAGCTCTCCGGCGAGCAAGGTTGGGGCTTTCGCGCCCTCGTGTTTTTTGGCAACCTCACCCCACAGACGCACCAAGTACCCCACGTCTTGCTTGAGTTGCTTTTTGGTGAGGCCCTCGGCCACGGTGCGCACAACCAAACCACCGGTGGGTGGTTTTACGCTGTCGATGACCTCGCGCAAACGCGAGCGCTCTTTGTCGTTGCCGATGCGCTTGGAGACGCCGACATGCTCCACCGTCGGCAAATACACGACGTAGCGGCCAGGCAGCGAGATGTGGCTAGAACAACGAGCGCCCTTGGTGCCGATGGTGTCTTTGGTGACTTGGACGATGACGTCCTGGCCCTCTTTGACCACGTCAGCGATAGGGGTCGCTTTGGTGATGCGGTTGGGGTTTAGGGCAGGTTGGGGCGCGGCTTGTCGGTGCTCTTGACGGCTGTCCGAGCGTCCTTGACGGGCATTGGGGTTGCCGCTGTCTCCGCCGCCGCGCCGGCCGCCACGGCCTCGTCGGCGACCCGCATCTCCGCCTGAATGGCCTTGTCCGCCACGGGGCGAACCTGCGCGCGGTACGGCTTCGCCTGGGTCGCTGATGGTGAATCCTGGGAGATCAAAAAAGTCGTCGTCGAGCGTCGGGGTGGTGGCTCGTGCCGCGGCGTGTCGGCCGCCACGAGGCGCGGCTGGTGCCTGCACACGTGCTCCCTGGAGCAGTGCAGCATCCAAAGGATCGATGTCGGCAGGATCGATTTCGTCTTCGTCGCTTGGAGCGTCTTCGTCGTCGTCCTCGTTAAGTGCATCTTGCACGGAGATCACATCATGCGATGAAAGCGCCTCCACGTGCCTGAATGGGTCGCTATCAACGAGCAGCGAGGGCTCTCCCGTTCGTTGGGTCAGAGCAAAACTCGATGCCGCAGCAGGGACTGCAACGCGCGCAGACTCTGGCGAGGAAGCTGGGCTCTGCTCATCAACCGCTGCACTTACGTGCACCGCGCTATCGGCCGAGAGTGGAAGATGTGCACTGGAAGGCCCTGCGTCGGGGAGCTCATGTTCGCTCTCGCCGGTGTCGACGGCGGGCTCGAGCGTGACAGGATGGGCTGCAAGTACCTCAGGTGCGGCCGCTTGCACCTCGCCGACTTCCGTGGCCATGTGTGTGATGGGGACGAGCACTTCGTCGTCGCCGTCGTCGCTCTCATCGCTGCTTCCGACGAGTTTGTCGTCGTCGTTGCGCATTGTTTTGAGGCCGCCCGCCAAGTAGGCCTCAAAGTCATCGGGGCGAATCAAATCCTCAACGTGCAAAAACGCCGCGCGCTCCTGGCCGATATCGATAAAGGCCGCCTGGAGACCAGGCAACACGCGTGTCACTTTGCCCAAGTAAACATTGCCTACCGTGCTCAGTTTGGCGCCTTGGCGCTCGATATGCATCTCGGCGATCACGCCGTCTTCAATCAGCGCAACGCGCGTTTCACGCAGGTCTACACCGATCACGAGGATGTTCTTGGCCATAAAAAACGGAATGCTTTCCCGTCAAACGAGTGTCGCCAGAATTTGCGCCCACGAGCCGCGAACCACAGGGCACAACCCTGTACGACACGCCTAAATCAGGCGCGCACTGCGGAAAAAAACTTGGGGGGCGGGTGTTCAAGGCTTCCACGTCGCTTAAACGTTTGGGCGTTTTGAGCGCCCGTTGAGTCTGTTGGCAGAGGTGATTGCGAAAGTCCGGGGGGGGGCCCGGGGAAACTTGTTGGAGGGTCTCACACAAGGTGAGACAACTGACCCCTTGAGGAATATCACGTCATGTCACGACCGCAAAGCGCTGTTCGATGGCTTTGGTTTCTGGCCAGCCCGAGCATCGCTTGCGGTTTGAAAATCTGGCTTCAGTGCAGAAGTGCGCTACAATTCGCAATTGTTTCCTATGAGCATCGCCCCCGGAACCATGTTGGACCAACGCTACCGTGTGGTTTCTCTTTTGGGGCAAGGCGGAATGGGGGCCGTGTATTTGGCGGAGCACGGGGTTTTGGGCCACGCCGTGGCCATCAAGGTGGTGAACGGCAACCCGGGCGCCAAGAACGA
>JAYWGD010000240.1:0-2200 GCA_043778435.1 Myxococcales bacterium
CTCACACTTCCAAGCCACGTTTGGTCATCTGATGGGCTACGACGCGGGCTACTACGGCTACCAGTGGGCGCTGTCTATCGCGCAAGATATGCACACGCGTTTCGAAGGCAAAAATGCGATGAATCTCGAGGTTTGGAGCGAATATCGCACGCGCGTTCTTGAGCGCGGCGGCAGCGAGGCCCCCGAGAAGTTGGTGCAAAATTTCTTGGGCCGTGCCCCAAGCAGCAAGGCGTACCGCGCCTTCTTGCGAAAGCGTCCCTAACTTCATCATAGCGCCAGGGCCAAGCCTGGCTGCATGAGGCTTGGCTTGCGGTGGCGCCATGGCATCGCTTGTTCCAATCTTGTGCATAGTGCAATCAATGTCATGTCGGCTCCCGGACGCGCCATAAAGTGGACGCCGATGGGTAGCCCATCGGACGTTTGCGCCAGAGGCAGGCTCGCCGCGGGCTGTCCCCACACATTGGCGGCGGCCGTGTACGCACCCAGCACCGCAGCACGGCGGAAGTATTCGTAGTTGTCGCTGGTGTCCTCGGGAAATCCCAGCTTCGGGGTGAGGATCGGCATGGTGGGCGTGATCCAAATGTCCGCGTCGTCGAACCAGGTTGCAACCCGCGCGGCGAGCTCGTCAAACTTGGTGTCATACGTTTGCTTGGTAACGTGTTTTCCTTGAGCATGCATCCACTGCGTCATGGGGTGCGTCTTCTCCCACCGCATACCTGGCAAGTGTCCAAGTAGGAACTGCATGAGCGGCAAAAAGTCGTCGATGCCTGTGGTATGAAACGGAGCCTCACGCACGTCGTGTCCTTCGCGCCGCAGCAAGTTGGCGGCTTCGAGTACCGGCGCCTGCACCAGTGGGTCGGTGTCGTACAATGGTGTTTCCAACGAATAGCGAATGCGCAGGCGCGGCAGCTCTAGGCTTTGTGCGGAGGCGAAACCATAGGGTTTTCCCTCACGTTTCGACAGAATGTCAAGCAACGCCACGCCATCGCTCACCGTGCGCGACAAGCATCCCTCTGCGATCAGACTCTGCGCATCGGGCATGCCAAAGGGATTGGGCACCACACCGCGTGAAGGCTTAAACCCGAACAGGCCGCAAGCCGCCGCGGGGATGCGAATGGAGCCCGCGCCATCACTCCCCGGCGCGAGGGGAAGCATGTATGATGCCACCGAAGCGGCAGCGCCTCCGCTTGAGCCGCAAGCGTTTCGCGATAAGTCCCACGGGTTGCGTGTGGCGGGGTGAATGGTGTCTTCTACCGTGGCCAAAATACCCAGCTCTGAGGTCGCCGTCTTTCCGGTGATCACCATGCCAGCAGTTCTCACGATGCTCGTATGGCGGTCGTCGACGGGCGACCAAGGCACGATGGGCGAATGGCTGCCGAATCGCGAACGTGAGAACCGTACCAGTTGGATGTCCTTGATGGCGGTCGGCACGCCGTGAAAGCGTGAATGCACGCGGCCGCGGCGACGATCGTCGTCAGCCTGCTTGGCTGCCCGAGTCGCACGCCGTGCATACACATCGGGAAACGCCCAGACCACGGGATTCAGCTTGGAAATGCGCTTTAGGTAAGCCGCGGTAAGCTCACGGGAGCTCAGGTCTCCTTGAGCCATGAGCGCAGCTTGTTCAAGAGCACTGAGAGCGAGGAGTTCGGCGTCCGACATGATGACAAGCAATGTGGCACACCTGAGCTTTCCGTGTCTTCGTTGCAGTGCGGGCGTGGCTCAGGTAGTCGTAGTCTCGTGCAATGGCGTCTAAACGCGCGAAGCTGGGTCTTGGGGCGCCCAGGGGTGGGAGCCGCGATGGTCGCGGCGTGTCTTAGCGTTGGTCTGTCGATGTGGCGTCGTCCTGTGCCACAGACGACATCGCAAGCAGATTCTTCCGTGCCGTCGGGTGCGTTCCGACTTGCGCTCGTGGAGGCTTCACCCCCTACAGCCGAATCGCCTCCGGTCTTTGCCCCTCGCGTTGCGGTGGATGCGGTGAAAGTGGTCGGCTGCAGGGGTGGGAGCAAGCGTCGCGCGCATGATGCTTGTGACCGGCCAGCGGCCGCGCTCGACGCTTTTTCCCGGGCCGTTGCTGCAACTCAGGATTGCGCAGGCTTGGACTCACGCCCATTGCGTGTGGAGTACATACTTCGCTTTGATTGGACCCATAAGCGCGCAAGCCTAGAGATGCGCTCCGGACGAAGTGGCAAGGCGATGTTGC
>JAYWGD010000241.1:0-2195 GCA_043778435.1 Myxococcales bacterium
CGGATTGGTGCCCTTCTCGAGCGCCCGCAACGACTGCACGGCAAGCTTTTCGATCTTCGCCAGCGTCCTGGCGTCGCGGTCGTTGGTGATCGGCGCGTAGACTTTCGGCGCCACCACATTGTCTTTTCTCTTTGTGGTTGCCATGGCTCAGGCTCCTTTCTTCTTCTTTTTGGCCGTTGCCTTGAGCTTAGGATCTGAGGATTTTTTTAAGCTTATTGTCTTTGCGGGACTCACCTTTTTAGTCTCCTTTTCAGCCGCATCAAACGACGGCGGAGGCAGCGAATCCGCGGGTGGAAGCAGCGATGGCGTGGGGGCCGCGCCGTCCTCAGCCTTGTCCTCCTTTACGAGCTTTACGAAGTTAGGCAGCGCTCCGAAGAACATCTGCTCGACCTCAGTCTTGTTCTTCGCAAGCAGCTCGCCAATGGCCGCGCTCACCTCGGGAATGTACCGGTTGAACAGGTTCATGCGCTTCTGTTCGCTCTGCGCTTTTTCTCGCGCACGCAGCCACGAACCCAGCTTGCGGCCTGCGTCTTGCACGCCCAACCGCAACTCTTTCAGCAGGTCATCGTAGTGCGCCACGGCCTCTTTGGCCTCACTGGTGAACGGCACCCACACACTGGCCAGGTGCACCACCACAGCCAAAGGCCCCACAGGCAAACTGCCTTTGGGCTGACTGAGTTCGTAGATGCGCCAGTTGGTGTCGTACACCGCCTCGCTGATGGCGCAGGCCTTGGGCTGATATTGTAGCGGCACGCGATTGGCCAACCGGATGATCTCCGCCGACTCGTCCGACGGCATGCTGCCGCCATAGGCCAACCCGACCTCGACCACAAAGGGGTTGCCGCGATACACGGCGGGTGGCCGGGTACTCGATGCAAAAAAATCCGCATCGGGAAATCGCCTGCGCAGGCCCGTGACCAGCAATTCTTCTCCGATGGGCACCACGCAGCTGGCGGAGGGAGCAGGCACTCTGGCCTCGCCCAAAGCCTTGTAAAGCTTGTCCAATGGCTCACCCCGAAGCTCAGTAGACTGCATCTTTGGCGATACGCCGGCGATGCTGCAAACCGACTCTGCAACGCTAGGCCCCACACGCGAGAAGTCTTGCGTCAGCACGTCCTTTACGGTGCGCCCCTCCGTCTCGTGCAGCATCATTTGAAGCATGCCGAGCTCAACGCCGTGTGGGTGCGGCTTGATCTCTTGCGCCTCGCGAGGCAGCTCATCGGCCACACGCGGATACACAACAGGATCGCCCTTGGGCGGCGAATAGCGAAGGCCAAGATGCGGGTTGGCGACCACTGTTTGCTCCAAGTAGGAGTCGACGCCGGTGCGGCCACCACGGTACGCGGCCACCAACTCGAGCTCCACGCGCGTGCCGTGCTCGCCGTCCCAATCCACGATGGTTTCGCTCACGATGTCGGGCTGATTGCGCTTGGTGTCGATGCGCAGCTCGATGCGGTGAGCCGGCTTGCCCTTGCCCGTTTTGGAGGTGATCACCACGGCTTTGCCGGTGGTGAGCTGGCCATAAAGGCCCGCTGCAGAGATGCCGATGCCCTGCTGGCCGCGCGACTGCTTGAGGCGGTGAAACTTGGACCCATACAGCAATTTGGCAAAGATCTTAGGCATCTGTGCCTTGACGATGCCAGGGCCGTTGTCTTCCACGATCACGCGGAAGCGGTCTTTGGCGACCTCTTTGATATCCACCGTAAGTTCAGGCAAAATACCTGCCTCTTCACAAGCATCGAGAGAGTTGTCGACAGCCTCTTTGATGGTCGTCAACAGAGCCTTGGCGGGGTTGTCAAACCCCAACAAATGGCGATTTTTAGTGAAGAACTCGCTGACAGAGATGTCGCGCTGGCGCGTCGCCATCGTCTCTGCGCTGGCACGACGCGCGGGCTTCTTGGTGTCCTCAACCGAGGAGGTATCAGTCGACATGGCCGCGAGCGGTACTGTTTTTGCTGCAAGTCTGTCAAGCACGGGGCGCCGTCGGCACTCTGGAGTGATGTTTTGCCGGCTGCATTGCGGGCGTGCACTTCACCTCGGATCGACTGCTCTGCCGGCGCGCACTTCCCCTCCGGATCACCATGCGCAAGCAAAGCGCGCGCATTCTGGCGGAGTGCAGTGCGCCACACCCGGGAGGTTCTTCACTGCGCTCAGCATGACAGTGGGGCAGATCTGCCCACCACGCATATCCAACG
>JAYWGD010000242.1:0-6092 GCA_043778435.1 Myxococcales bacterium
CGCCGGCCGCGACGGCCACGACGGCACTTGCAACGAGCACGACCATGCGGGTCTCTTGTTGAATGTTCGTCTCTGGTCTTGCAGCACTCGCCGGTGTCGCGAGCTGAGAAAGCACTGGTCGTGTGCTGCTTTTTTGCTGACGAAACGCGAGCGACTCACCAGGAGCAAACATGCCCGAGACGGACGATACTCGTTTGCCTGGCAACTGAACACGCGACAACGTACCCGACGTGATGCGGGCATGTTTGGGCACATGCGCGACCATGCCTGACAGTTCCATGAGCGCTTCGACCAAAGCCTGCCCATCCTGGAATCGCTCGGAGGCACGACGCGCCAGACAGCGATGTACAAGTGCCGCGTAACGCAACCCAAACTCGTCGTTGCGAGACAGGGGCAACGCAGGAGGCTCTTCCACGAGCTTGCGACGACTCACCTCTCGGTCATCTCCCTCAAAGGGCAGGCGGCCCGACGCTGCGCGAAAGAGACACACACCGAGCGCGTAAACATCCGCCACCGGCATCGCCTTGGCGGCATAGATCACTTGCTCTGGCGCCATGTAGGCTGGGGTGCCGATGGCCACCATCGCGCCTGTTCCCGTGTGCTCTTGCCGAGGGTCCAGCGCATGGTCTTGGGTCTCGAGCAAACGCGCCAAACCCAAGTCGAAGATGACCGGCATCTGCCCGCCTTCCGGAGTTGGTCGCAGCATAATGTTCGAGGGCTTGATGTCGCGATGCACAACCCCTTGCGCGTGCATGTCGGCGAGACCGCGGGCCAACCCCAAGCCCAGCTCGACGCATTCTGGCAGCGAGAATGCACTCAATGCAAGTGCTGACGAGAGCAGCTCTCCGGGGATGTATTCCATCACCAGGACGCGGCCGAGCTCTGTCGATTCGGAGTAGTCCGCCAGACGCGCCACATTCTCACTCCGCACCCGACGCAGGGCCTCGGCCTCACGCCGAAACCTCGAGCCGTGCTCCAACGCCGAAGCCACCATCGTTTTGAGCGCCACCTGCACGCCATTGGGCGCGCGGCCCAAGTACACCGCGCCAAAGGCGCCCTCGCCCAACTTGCGGACCACCTCGTAACCGAGAACGTTTTGACCTGGGCGAAACATGAATAGACGTGCGAGCCTGCGTGCCGTGGACGACCCTCAGCGCGACCGGCAAGACGCTATCACGAATCTCGAAGGTGACACGCACGCCGCGCGCAAAGACATCGCGATTGCGCTCCAAAGTGCGCTTCAACTCGGCGCCTCGCTCCTGGCCACATGGACCGTCGCGATTGCCGTGCGCTTCGTGCTGCCGCGGCAAATGGGCCCAGCGAATTTTGGCCACTACGCGTGGGTAGAGAACACCGCGGCTCTGGCTTGCCTCAGCTTGGGTTTTGGCGTCGACACCTACATTCAGCGCGAAGTCTCGAAGCGAGCCGAGCACGCACGAGAATTTGTAGGCGGCATCTTTTTGTTGCGTGCCATCGCGGGTGTATTGGTGCTGGCATTGCTCGGTGCATACGGCTTGCAGGCGCGAAAGAGCACCGAGATTGCCGGTGCATTGGTCCTTTTTGGACTCTACGGAATACTTGCACTCTGCAATTCAAGCCTAGGCGCATTGCTGCAAGCCTCGACCAAAGTGGGCCGCCTCGCCGTGTCCAATGTGCTCGCCAAAGTGCTATGGGGCGGTGGCACACTTGCGGTGCTCTCCCGCACCACAGACCTGCGTATGCTCGCGCTGCCGTTGGTGGCAAGTGAGTTCGTGCGCACGCTTTGGCTCGTGCCCGCGGCGGGTCGCGCGGTGGATCTTCGATGGCACGTCGATGCACGCATCACGCGTGTCGTGCTCGTCGCAAGCCTGCCATTCTTTGTGAACACGCTGTCGTACATGGCGGGCGGCCGCATCGACGTATGGCTGCTGGGCGAGCTCACCCACCATGCCCCCAAAGAGCTCGGCTACTACGGCGCGGCACAAAACCTGGCGTCGCTCACCTTGCTTCTTGCTCCACTCGAATCGTGGGTCGTCACGCCGCTCCTCTCGCGGGCACTGCAACGCAGTGAGACCGAATTTTTTGCCATCCTCCGACGTGCGACCGAAGGCATCTTGGTTCTCGTGGTGCCCGCCACACTCATGGTGAGCTTGGGCGCCGCGCAATGGTTGCATCTTGCATGCGGTGACAAATACGGTCCCGGCGCGGCGAGCCTCGCCAGCCTGGCGCCTTCTTTTGTGTGCACCTACGTGGCGGTGCTTTTCGCAACGGCGCTGATCTTGTTGGACAGGTCGTGGGAGGTGACACGCTTGTCGTTGCTCCGTCTTGCGCTGCAGCCGGGGCTTATGATTCTCGTGATTCCGTGGGCCTATGCGCACCTCGGTGAAGGCGGCGCGGGGTGCGGTGATGCATGGGTGTTTTCTGCGCTCGAGCTGTTGGTGGCAACACTTTTTGCCTACCGACTTGGACGTCGAGTGTGGGATCTGCGAATCACTCAAACGGCTGCAAAATCACTACTCTCGTGCGCATGTGCGGTGCTTGCACACCATGCACTGGGTGGTGCCTCATGGCGCGCTCTGGCGGTTGCCATGCTCTGCTACGCGGCTGTGTTTTTGGCCAGCGGTGGGCTTCGTCCATCCGAGGTGCGCGCATTGATCGGCCTGGTGCGTTCACGCGGGAAGTAGCGAGGCACCCGCATGCAGCGCACTTCACGGTGACGCTTGAGACAGCGGCGCGCGCAAACCTTTGCAACGCGCGTTGCCGGCAGCAGCATGGCGCCAGGGAGAATGGCTGCTATGTCAGCGATATGAGCCGTCTTTTCTCACGCCTTCCCTTTGCTGTCGTGTTGGCCGCCGGCTGCTATGCGGGTGCAGAAACGGCTTCCGGGCCAGAGAGCACCTCGTCAGAAGAGCCTCGTTCCGCACCCGAGACCTCGCAGCTTCCCGGCGTGATTTTGGACGGCGCGACAACGGCAGCGCCCACTTCACCCGACGGACAGGCCACAGTTCGGACTTGCGTGCCCGCGCTTCCCGAAGCCATCCAGCAGTTGATGAGAGAGTGTTCTGGGTGCCATGGCGGAGCACGAGCACGCGGCGGCCTGAAGCTCGAAACCTATGCACAGGTTGTGGCCGCGGCGCCTGGAGCCCTCGTCCGTATGGGCGACGACGAGGCACCGATGCCGCCAAGCGGACTCTGGCCCCAACAGAAGCGCGCAACATTCGAGGCTTGGATCGCGGCGGGTACCCCACCCGCGGCGTGCTCGACCGTGGACGCAGGCTCCAGCGCGCTTGCAAGCGACGCCGGCTCATACCCTGCCGTTGTAGATGCAGGCACGCCCGATGCTGGAGCTCGAAACGCCGGAGCTCGGGACGCTGCAGTCACCGATGCTGGGCCTCGAGATGCGGGCATGCCCGATGCCGGCCGCGATGAGTTTGGTGGCCCCAGTATGTGCACAAGCGGCACGCGCTACAAGAGCGGCACCGGGATGAAAATGCATCCAGGTGTTGCTTGCATTTCTTGTCACAGCGCAAGCGGCGGACCAGATTTTTCGCTGGCAGGAACGGTCTATCCGACTGCACACGAGCCCAATGATTGCAACGGCGTAAATGGCAACACACAGAGCGCCAAAGTGGTCATCACCGATGCACGCGGACGCGACACCGTCTTGAAAGTCAACGCTTCGGGCAACTTTGCGGCGCCCAGTGGCATTGCGACGCCGTACACAGCGAAGGTCGTCGTGGGCAACAAAGAGCGGCGCATGCTGGGCGCGCAAAGCAACGGCGACTGCAACGGTTGCCACAGCGAATCGGGTGCGGGCGGTGCGCCTGGTCGTATTGTGATGCCTCGCTGATCGCCCCCGGGCGCAGCGCGAAATTGTGTTCGACCAGGTCGGCGCAACACGGTGCCCACAAGGTGCGTAAAACATTTCGCTTTTGATCGACTTCGTGCGCGAATCCAGGCTATCTTGCCGCCTTCAAGTCGCGCACAATGCGCGCGATCTCAATGCAAACGCCGTGGAGGTATCCGTGTCTGACAAGGTTGAACTTAAGCTCGGTTCTACGACTCTCGAACTGCCGGTCATCATTGGCTCGGAGAACGAAAAGGCCATCGACATCTCGCCGCTACGCGGCAAGACAGGGTTGGTCACCATCGATCCTGCGTTCATGAACACCGCCTCGACGAAGAGCGCGATAACCTTTCTCGATGGCGAGCTGGGCATCCTTCGTTACCGCGGCATTCCTATCGAACAGGTGGCCGAAAAGTCTACTTTTGTCGAGACCGCCTATCTGCTGATTCACGGCGAATTGCCGAACGAATCCGAGCTCGCGCGCTGGTCCACGCTGCTCACGCGTCACTCGCTCATTCACGAGGACATGAAGCACTTTTTTGACGGCTTCCCCAGCACCGCGCACCCCATGGCCGTGCTCTCGGCGATGGTGAGCTCGCTCTCCACCTACTACCCCGACGAGGTCGATTTGTCGGACAAGGCCGAGCTCGAAGTGGTGTTCGCGCGTCTGATCTCCAAGATTCGTACCATCGCCGCTTATGCCTACAAGAAGTCCGTTGGGCAGCCTTTTGTCTATCCACAGAACAACCTCAAGTACTGCGGCAATTTCCTGAACATGATGTTCAGCATTCCTTCGGAGAAGTACGAAGTCGATCCAGACGTCGAGGCCGCAATGAACCTCTTGTTCATCCTGCACGCAGATCACGAACAGAATTGTTCCACGTCCACCGTCCGCATGGTGGGCAGCTCGCATGCCAACGTGTTCGCATCGGTCGCAGCCGGCATCCTTGCGTTGTGGGGACCACTGCACGGCGGCGCCAACCAAGAAGTGATCGAGATGCTCGAAGCCATCCAGGCCGACGGCGG
Source organism: Myxococcales bacterium (assembly GCA_043778435.1). Taxonomy (GTDB): domain Bacteria; phylum Myxococcota_A; class Polyangia; order Polyangiales; family Polyangiaceae; genus JAAFHJ01. Next base: position 4,853 of record JAYWGD010000242.1, read on the forward strand.
CAATGTGCAAAAGTATGTCGAACTTGCCAAAGACAAGACCAGCGACTTCAAGCTTATGGGCTTCGGTCACCGCGTGTACAAAAACTTTGACCCACGCGCGACCATTCTCAAAGAGACTGCCGCCAAGTTGCTCGCCAAGTTGGGCATCAACGATCCACTCCTGAACATCGCCAAGCAGCTCGAAGAAGCGGCTCTGAAGGATCAGTACTTTGTGGACCGCAAGTTGTACCCGAACGTGGATTTCTATTCGGGCATCATCTACCGCGCGCTCGGCTTCCCTACGAACATGTTCACCGTGCTCTTTGCCATCGGTCGGTTGCCCGGTTGGCTCGCTCACTGGAAAGAGATGCGTGAGGATTCGAGCACCAAAATCGCACGTCCTCGTCAGATTTATACCGGCGCCACGGCGCGCGACTACGTCGCAGTGGGCCAGCGCAAGTGAGGCACGCCCTCGTTCTTTCATTCGCACTCGTCGGGTTGGTTGCTTGCAAGAACAACCCCGTCGAAGGCAAGACCATGGCGCAAGTGGCCGAGCCGCCCCGCACCGCTGACAGCGTCGACAACTCGGCGCCGATGAGCGCGCGCATGATCGCTCCCATGGGCAATCTTCAAGCACTTGGAGCGTTGTCACAGCCAGTTGCACTCGCCATCAACAGCGAGAACAGCAAGCTGAGCTTTGTGGGTGCCAAAGTGACGGGCAAACACAATGGCAGCTTTGGCGTCGTGGGCGGCACCCTGTCGTTTGCAAGAACCATTGAGCGGAGCAAACTCACGATCGATGTCGATGTCGCCTCGCTCAAAACGGATGGCGGTGACAAGCTCGATGGTCATCTAAAGTCGGCAGACTTTTTTGATGTTGCCAAGTTTCCAAAAGCGACTTTTGTCTCCGACAAAATCGTGAAGGATGCTGAGGGCAAGTACACCATCACCGGAGTGATGGATCTCCATGGCGTGAAGAAGCAGCTCTCGTTCCCGGCAACGGGTGAGACCTCGCCCGAGTTTGTCTCGTTGAAAAGTGAGTTCGGCCTAAGCCGCAAAGACTTCGGTGTGGTCTATCCTGGCAAGCCCAACGATCTTATCAAAGACGAGATTTTGCTCGTGGTTGAGATGAAGCTTCCGCGCCCTGCCAAGCAGTAACTGCAATCTGCATGCAAAGCAAACCGCGCACTCTGCAACCACTGCAGTGTGCGCGTTTCGCTTTTTACGAGAACGGCTATTCGGCCGCAGCGACAGCAAGTGG
>JAYWGD010000243.1:0-6078 GCA_043778435.1 Myxococcales bacterium
ACTTGCAGCGGGCCTGCCGCGACGTTGACGTGCGCCTCTGGCGTGTGCGATAGCGCGGACAACCGCTGCGGCTGGGCCGACGGAACGAGTGGCTGCACGCAAGCCAACGCGGCGAGCGTGTATCGCTCGGGTAGCTGCAAAGCGAATGGTCGCTGCGGCAAAGACGCCGTGGTGACCGATGCCGGAACGGGTTCAGACGCGGGTGGCGGCGCCAGCGATGCGGGAGCTCCGCGTAGCGACGCATCGTTGCTTGGTGCAGATGGAGCCGCTCCGCAATCGGATGCTTCAGCGCAAGCGGTGGTAGCCGACGCCAGTACACCCTCCAATGGCGGCTCCGTGCCCAACAACGGGTCTGATTCTGGAGTTGGCGCAAGTGCCGGAGCGAACGCCCCATCAGCCTCAAGCGAGGGCGGCGGCTGCAACACGCGCGAGGAGACAGGCTCGACGAGTCTTTGGGTATTGCTCACTGTTGCTGCTTGGAGTGTCGTGAAACGGCGTCGTGCTGCGTAGTTGGGCGGGTCCCCCTTTCCCCTAACCCTCGAGAGGCGATTTCATGTAGCCAAGAGCCACCATGAACTCGCCTCTTCGTATGGGTGTATCTCTCACACTTCTGGCATTGCTTGCCTCTTGTGGCGGCGGTACGCCGGCGCCAGTCTTGCCCGGTGCGGCGGCGCCCTCGGGGAGCACTTTTGTGGGAACCGCGGCATTGCCTGGCGTGCCCAGCAACACGGTGATGTTGTTGCGGGTGCATAGTGCCGACAGTGCCTACAGCCTGATACATTCGTGGAGTGGATTGGGCCCCGAGTCGCTGGGAGCGGTCGGTGCGGATCTGGCAAAGGCCGTCGATTTCGAGCGCGGCGCCGCTGCCTTGGTAACAGTCGACAAAGACGCGAACATCGACAAGGTGCTGGCAGGTGAGCAGCCGCTGCCAGTGCATGCCATCGCCGTGGTGGCGGTGCGGGATCTGGCATCTCTTAGAGACATGAGCGCAGGCGCCCAAGATGTGTCGCCGGGCCGTCGCCGCTTCCTCAACAAAGACGATGGCGATCTGCACACCAAACTGCAGTGTGATGTGCAGACTGCATCTATTCCCAACACAGGCTTTGTGGTGTGCGGCGACGAGCTCGCCATGCGCGATCTCTTTGCGGTTGCGACCACGACGGTGATGGCCTTGAGGCCTACCGCGCAAGTGCACTTGGAGGTGCACAAGGACAACGCCGAGCCCTTGCTGAGTCAGGCTTCGAACAAGGTCAAAGGCTTGGCGGGTTTGGTTCCAAACGGCGCAGAATTGCTGGCCATGCACGAAGATTCGTTGGCCATGTTTGCCGACATGTCTGACATGGTGATCGACACCACGCTGGACCCAAGTGGTCTGCGTATGGACTTCGCACAGGTTTTTCCTCGTCAAAATTCCGAGGCCGTGCAGAGTTACTTTTCCGAGCCCAAAAATCATTTTGCGCGCTCGTGGTTTGAGCAACAGCCGGGCGAGACCTTGGCGGCGTCCTACGGCGAAAATGGGCGTTTTGCAAAGCTGGCAGCGATGGCTCCGATGCTCAAGCGAATGCTCGAATCGGAGAGCCGCAAAGACAACATCCTAGCAACGGTGGTCGACACTTTTTCCACCGCGGCGAAGCGCTTCGCGGGCACCACACAAGTGGCGTTCGCCGGAGGCATGGAGGGGACTCTGATTCGTGCATTTGCCGCTAAGGCTGTGGCGCACGAAACGGACAAAGCGTCGCCTGAGCCGACGGTGGGTGAGTTTCCCGGATATGTGTCGTTGTGGCACGATGGTGACGCTTGGCTCTTGCCTTCGGATGTGTCGGGCATCAAGGCTGCACTGAACGCGGCCGCGGGCAAAAAACAGGCAGGAAAGACCTCCGAGAAGCGCATGCGTGGCCCCCAAGTGGTGCAGCTCGTGCCAGCCAAATCCCTGCCTGCGGAACTCGCAGGCGGCACGGTGATTCGCATGGCAGACGGCAAGCCTTTAAGCCCCGCCGCGCAGCCAAAAAAAGGCGCTCCTCCCAAGAAAGAGGATGTGAGCTTTTTCGTCGCCGAAGTCCCCTTTATGGGCGGGCGCGTGCTGCTCGGTGGTGTGAGTTTGCCCACCCTTGCTACGGTTCTTCGACGCACCTCCACCGCGGGAAGCAAGGTGGCGAATCTGGGCGTGTTCCGGGCGCGCGCCGATGGATTGGAGCGCGGCTTTATGTACTCGCGTACCGACTTGCTTGCGCCTTTGGCACGCATGGTTGAGGCACATGCCAAGGACAAGAACATGTCGATGGTGAGCTCGACGATGTCGCTGATGGACGCCGTGGAGCACCCGCCTACCTCGGAGGTGCAAGAGCTCTCCGCCAGCGTGAAAGACAAGACCACGCGCTGGGTGGTGCGGTTCCCCGCCGATGTCTTTGTGAACGTTGCAAAAATTGTGCGCAGCGTGGACAAGACCGAATCGGTAGACCCGGACAAAGAACTCTGAGCGCCCGATGACTGCTTCGCCTCAAATGCTCGCCTCCTCGCTTGCCCTTTTGTGGGACAACGCGATTGAGGGGCGGCGCGTGGCAGTTCTTGGCGCGGTGGATCATCCGCTGACGGCAGCGCTGCTCGAGCGAAGTCCCAAGCATGTGCATGTCTTCGACCCGGACGCCGAACGTGCGGAGGCGTTTGAAGAGGAGCACAGCAGTGATCATGTGCGCGTGCTGCGAGCGCGCGCCATGCCGGCAGCAGACGACGTGATGGGTGTGCGGGTTGCCAGCTACGACACGGTGGTGGTGCCTAACGCCGATCGCATGCCTGATTGGCCCGCAGCGCTCGTACTTGCGCGTCGCGCGCTGGGATTTGATGGCGTTCTTCTGGCAGCGATTCGCCCAGACGCAAAGCGTGTGCCTTACACGCAGCTGTTCGAGAGCGTGGCGGTCGAGTTCGAATACGTCAATGCGTATGCGAGCTCTGCTTTTACAGCCGTGGCGCACGCTCGCATGGGTGAGAGCGAAACGGACGAATTCTCCGTAGATCCGGAGCTTGCAGAGCAACCCGAACCGTCGCTCTATGTGATTGCCGGGTCCTCGGTAGATTTTGATTTTGGCAACTACACCCTTGTGCAAGTGTCCGATGTTGATACTGTGCAGTCTGCACCTATTTTTTTGGCGTCACCCGTGCAAATGCCAGATGCCGCAAGTGGTGCCGAGCTACACGCGCTGCGCGTAGAGCTTGCCGAGGTGGCTGGTGAACGCCAAGAAGAGGTGGAGGCATTGGAGCTCAAACTTGGCGTGCTTGCGGCCAGTGCGCGTGAGCTTGCAGCCGAGCGGGATGAGGCCGTACGTTTGGCAAAGCACGCCGTGCAGGCTCATCTCACGGCGCCTGCCGCCTGCCTATCTCTGGTGGCGCCTGCAACTGTGGACGAGCTTGAGGCCTACGCGCAAAAGCTAGCCGAGATTGAAGGGCAGCTATTCGTTCGTGACTGTCGCATCCAAGAACTAGAAGCGGCGCTATCGCAAGCAGGGTCCGACGCACGCGCGCAGGGCGCGTAGGACGCGTGGAGCGCGGTTCCCACCCGCCAACGTATGTAGACCGTGCGTTGACAACGCAGCCTCGGGTGCGTACCTATCGCGCCCAACGATATGGCCTCCAAGCGCGACTATTATGAGGTTCTTGGCGTGTCGAAGGACGCATCTGAGGACGAACTCAAGAAGGCCTACAAGCGTGAGGCGGTGAAGAATCATCCCGATCGCAACCCGGGCGATGCCGCTGCCGAGGCGCGTTTCAAAGAGGCCTCCGAGGCTTATCAGGTGCTGAACGACGCGCAGAAGCGCGGCGTCTATGACCGCTTTGGTCATGAGGGCCTTGAAGGTGGCATGGGCGGCGGCGGCGGCGCCGACATCTTCGGCAACATGCAGGACTTGTTTCAGGAGATGTTCTCCGGCTTTGGCGGCAGTGGCGGTCGCAGTCAGCGGGGCGGCCAGGATGTACGCATCGCACAGCGCATTACCCTTCGCGAAGCGGCCTTTGGGTGCAAGCGTGAGGTGAGTTTGCGCGTGCCTGCACCTTGCACGCCGTGCAAGGGCCAAGGTGCGGCGCCTGATGGAAAGGTTGAGGTATGCACGCAATGCCGCGGCGCCGGCCAGGTGCAAACCGCCCGCGGCTTTATGATGTTCTCGCAGACGTGCGGCAAGTGCAGCGGCCGTGGCAAGCAAATCACCAAGCCATGCAAAGAATGCAAAGGCCAGGGGCAGGTCGAAGAGGTGCGCAAAGTCACGGTGGCGGTGCCTGCGGGCATCGACAACGGTCAGCGTTTGCGCGTGGGCGGGCAGGGCATTGCGCCGCCCAACGGCCAGGCGGGCGATCTCTACGTCGACATCGAGGTCAGCGAAGATCCAACGTTTGAACGCGATGGCACCGACGTAGTCGTGCGCCTCTCGGTGCCCTACAGCATCGCCGTGCTTGGCGGCCAGATTGACGTCCCTGTGCTGCGCGCCGATGACGAGAACGCCACGCGCGAGGTGAAGATTGACGCGGGCACGCAGCCCGGCGATGTGCTGCGCTTGCGCGGCGAAGGCATCACGCGGGTGGATGGTCGCGCGAAGGGTGAGCTGCTTGCAGTGGTGCAGATTGCCGTGCCTAAGAAGGTCTCCAAGCGCGCCAAAGAATTGCTCACGGAGCTAAGCGCTGAGCTTGCCAAGGCAGACCTGTCTTGAGCTTGTTTGAGGTCGCGAGCGTGAGCCATGGCTATGGTGCGCGCACGCTGTTCGAGGGGATTCACTTTCGGCTCGCGGCCGGGGAGCGCGTGGCATTGGTCGCGCCCAACGGAGCGGGAAAATCCACCCTGATGCGCATCCTCGTGGGCGAGCTTGCGCCCGATCATGGCCAAGTGATTCGCAAGAACGATGCGCGCGTGGGGTACTTTCGGCAGAGCCATGAGTTCAAAGCCAGTGGTACGGTGCAAGAGGCATTCTTTGGAGGCTTCGATGATTTGCTTGCACTACGCAAGGACTTACAAGCAGCCATGGAAGACGCTGCATGTGGCAGCGAGGAGAAGCTCGACCACTTGGCCGACTTGCAAGAGCGCTATCATCACGCGCGCGGCGATGAGCTCGAGTCCCGCGTCGATGCCGTGGCCCAAAAGTTGGGCTTCAGCGAGAGCGACATGGCGCGCGACGTCAGCACGCTCTCAGGCGGTGAGCGCGGCCGCTTGTCGCTAGGCGTGATCTTGGCGAGCGCGCCGGATGTGCTTCTACTCGATGAGCCGACCAACCACTTGGACCTGGACACCATCGGTTGGCTGGAGCAGTACTTGGTCGCCTATCGCGGCGCGGTGCTGCTCGTGAGCCACGATCGCGCGTTCATGGATGCGGTCACCACAGAGACGGTCGAACTTGGGCGAAAGGGCTTGCGCCGATATCCTGCATCCTACACGGGTTATGTGGACTTGCGCTTGGAAGAGCTCGAGCGCGAGCGTGCTGGCGTGGATGCGCAAAAAGATTTGGTCGCCAAGACCGAGGACTTCATCCGCAAGAACATCGCTGGGCAAAAAACCAAGCAGGCTCAGAGCCGGCGCCGGATGCTCGCCAAGATGGATATGCTGGATGCGCCCGAGGACGTATGGGCCAAAGCGGAGAGCGTGAGCTTTCGGTTTCGTGAGGTGCCCCGCAGCGGCGACATTGTGCTGGATGCGCAAAATCTAGGCGCCGTGCGTGGCGACAAAAAACTGTTTTCATGTGTAGATTTGCTGGTGCGCCGAGGCGAGCGCATCGGCATCGTGGGGCCCAATGGCGCGGGCAAATCCACGCTGATGAAGATGCTTGCCAGCCAAAGCATGGCCGGCGATACCGGCACCGTGAAGCGCGGCACAAACTTGGCCGAGGGCTACTACGATCAGCATTTGGGCGATCTCAATTCCAGCCGCACGCCGGTAGAAGAGATCCGCAGTGTGCGCGGTGATCTGAACGACGATGGCGCACGCGACTACCTTGCCCGCTTTCGCTTCAGTGGCAACGAGGCGCTGCGCAAAGTCACCGGCATGTCGGGGGGTGAGCGCTCGCGCTTGGCGCTTGCCAAACTGCTGCTCGAGCCACGCAATTTGGT
>JAYWGD010000244.1:0-6068 GCA_043778435.1 Myxococcales bacterium
TGCTCTCTGGCGCAAGCGTCGAGCGCGCAAGCTTGCACAATGCAGGTTTGATGGAAGCTCTAGCTCTGACGTTGCGCGCGCGCGTGTTGATGACGCGTCGCGGAGGGGTCATTCCCAACGTGGAGCGGGTGCTCCAACCGGGCACCGAGAAGGTCTCGCTGCCGACCGAGTGCCCTTCGTGCGGCAGCGCATTGCGACGCGATTCCGACTTCTTGTTTTGCAGCACGCCTCGCACGTGCAAGGCCGTCCGCGTCGGCGAACTCGCACACTATGCGACCGCCACGGGCATGCTTGGGTTTGGTGAGGCTGTGCTCGTACAGGCCTTTGAGGCGGGACTTCTTTTTGAGCTCGCCGACTTTTACACGCTCACGCAACAGGCGCTGCAGCAGCTCCCTCGCGTTGGAGAAAAGCTGGCCATCAAGTTGATCTCGGAAGTAGCGCGGTCCCGGGAACTTGAGCTTGAGGTGTTTCTACGAGCGTTGGGCTTGCCAGAACTGGCCAAACAGATGGCGAGTCTTTTGGCGCGTCGGTCGGGAACTCTTGAGGCAGTGCTTTCGCTCAGCACCGAAGAGCTAAGTGCCATGCATGGCGTCGGAGACATGACGGCGCACAGCGTCGTTCAGGGGCTTGCGGACGCTCGCTCGCGCATCAATGCTCTCTGCACGCATGTGCGCATCCTCCCGCCTGTTGGTGGGTCGGGGCCTCTGTTGGGCAAAGCCTTTGTATTCACAGGCAAGCTTACGCATATGGGCCGCAGCGAAGCCGAGAAGCGCGTGAAAGATGCCGGCGGTGAGGTGCGTGGTGCTGTGTCCAAGGACGTACACTTTGTCGTCATTGGCGAAGAGCGCCCAGGTGCCGTGTCGTCCAAGCAAGTCTCGGCCGAAAAGCTCATCGCCAAAGGTCACCCTTTGCGCATGCTGTCGGAGCACGAGTTTGCCGGTCTGTTTACAGCTTAATCTTGATTGAGTCGGCGCCGGTCGCATGCTCAAATCGCACGCGTGCTACATAAGAGTCGGCAAGCGCATTCAGTCGATCCAAGCGTGCGCGCGTGAGTTCCGTCTCTGCATCGGTGAGAAGCGTGGAGGTCGCGCGGCCATTAAGATAGAGCTCATGCGCCACACGGTACGCTTCTTCTGCGGAGCTCACTTCGCGGGCGCTTGCCGCCAACGACACCTTGGCTTCGGCCATGCTTTGGTGCGCTTGAATCACCTCTAGCTCGATGCCTTGTTTCGCGCTCTCCGCTTGGCCTGCCAACGCTTCGGCACGCGCCGCGATCTCGGAGCCCGCAGCACCACTCATCAGGTAGTCATTGGGCGACCAGCTTGCTTGCAGCCCAAGTGACCAAGTAGCGACCCATTCAGCGCGTGACGGGATAATACGCTGATTTGGATTCGCATACGTGAGGGCGCCAACGCCGAGAAGTTGAGGATAATACCCCGCGTGTGCGGCGGTTGATTGCTTGCGAAGCGCAACAATATTGGCATCCAATGAAAGCATCTCGGGACGTAATTTTCGGGCTTGCGCAACTCCAGATTCCAAGTCCAATTCAGAAAGATCGCCAGGGCTGGAGAGCTCGGTCGCTGGGTGCAGCACGGTGCCCGAAGGCTCATGCAGCGCCAACCTCAATTGGGCCTCGGAGAGAGCCGCTAAATTACGTGTGCGTTCCACTTGCAATTGCGCAGAGGCCACACCGGTTTCGGCGCGGAGTACATCGGCTCTCGATGCTGAGCCGGCATCAAAGAGTTGCTTCGCGTCTTTAAGGTGAAGCTCTTGATCTTTCAGAGCTTGAGCCGCCACTGAAACAGCGCCACGAGCACGCAGCCAAGTATAATAGCTCATCACTCCATCGGCGTAGGCCTTTGTGCGTGCAGCACGCGCGTCTTGTTTGGCGGCTTCTGCAGCCTTTGATGCGGCCGTGTAGCCCTGCGAAATGCGGAAAAAGTAGTCGCTCAGCGGGACCACGATTTGGCCGACCAGTGAGTGGTTGTCGAGGATGACGGGGAACGTAAAGCCTGGCGTGGCCACGGCAAAGGTCTTCGGGTTGACGGTACCCGCCGGGTCCGTTGTCACGACACTCACGCCCGCCGGACTCAAGGGAGCGAGCTCGAGTGGCGACAGACGAGTGTAATTGTAGGTTACACTCAATCGAGGCAAGAAGCTGGACCACGCTTGATCGACGCGCGCCGCTGCTGCTTTGAGCGAAGCATCGGATGCCCGCGCCGCAAAGCTTGATTGCATCGCGTACATGCCAGCGTCTTCGGCGCTCACGGTCTTCTCCGCGCGCAAGGCCGGGTCGGCCGAAGCGGGAACGCTCATCAAGAGCATGGAGAGACGTGCCGCCGTACGAGGAGCTGTGGTTTTCGACATGTTTTGGGGCTGTAGCCGAAGAATTTCTGACCGGCCATCGTTCTTTGGCCGTGTCGCTTTTGTGCTCTAAGATGCATCCGCAGACATGACTCCCATCAGCGTAAATCAAATAGGTGAATGGATTCTTGCCGAGCGCGCCCGCTTGGGCGAAGGCGTGCTTGCCTTCGACGCCGATGGAACGCTTTGGTCTGGAGACGTGGCCGAGGATTTTGTGCACGATGCCATTCGCGAAGGATGGTTTCGGGCAGAAACGTATGACGCGCTTTCCACGGAACTCAAAAAATTTGGCCTGGCGCCAGCCGCGAGTGCCACCGGATGTCTTGCCGCTCTGTTTCACGCCTACGAGCAGGGGCAATACCCTTCTCATCTTATGTGCGAAACCATTGCGTGGGCATCTGCAGGATACACGGAATGGGAGGCACAGGCGCGCGCCACGATTGCACTTCAGCGCGCCGGACTCTTGCAGCGCGCGCGCGCAGAAATGCGTGCGGTGATGTCGGTCGCTGCAACGGCGAAGATTGACGTGTATGTCGTGAGCGCCTCTCCCACGTATGTGGTGCGTGCAGGGCTCGAAGTCGCACAGTTCAATGTTCAGGGCGTGATTGGGGTGGACGCGGAGCAAGATGCGCATGGGGTATTTTTGCCGCGACCGATTCGACCCATTCCGCATGGGCCGGGCAAGGTGAGTGGGCTTCGTGCCGTGGCGGGATCGTCGCCGCTCTTGGCGGCCTTTGGAGACAACTGGCTGGATGCGCACTTGCTGCGAGAGAGCGCATTGCCCGTTGGGGTGTACCCAAAACAAAGGCTTCTCGACATCGCATCCGAAATCCCCGGATTGAGACTGCTGACGCCAGCGCAGCCTTGACGCGCGAATCGCGGTGCAATTTTGTGGCTCCTTCGCTAAGGCTGCACGAAGCAAAATGAACTTTGACCTCACCGAAGATCAGCGCCTCGTTCAAACCACCGCCCGCGATTTCGCCGCCAAGGAGGTTGCTCCTCGCGCGAGTGCCATCGATAAGGGCAGCGAGTGGCCCAGCGATATCGTCAAGAAAATGGCAGACCTGGGATTCATGGGCATTGCGGTACCCACCGAGTACGGCGGAGGCGGTCTCGATGCGGTGAGCTATGTGCTTGCAATGGAGGAGATCAGTGCCGCATGCGCATCGAGCGGCGTGATCATGAGTGTGAACAACTCGCTGTTCTGTGACCCCGTGCTCAAGTTTGGCACTGAGGAGCAAAAGCGGGATGTGCTCACCCCCGTGGCGTCGGGGCTCAAGCTTGGATGTTTTGGCCTCACCGAACCTATGAGCGGATCCGACGCCCAAACGATGGCCACCAATGCCACCAAAGTGGATGGCGGCTGGCACATCAATGGCGCAAAAAACTGGATCACCAACGGACCCCATGCAGACTACATCCTTGTCTTTGCGGTGACCGATCGCAGCGGTGCCAAGATCAAGCACACGGCGCTTCTTGTCGCCAAGGGAACACCTGGGTTCACGACCAATGCGCGAGACCACAAGCTCGGCATCCATGGCGCTCACTCGTGCACGATCTTCTTCGACAACTGCTTTGTGCCTGATGGCGCGGTGGTGGGCAATGTGGGCGACGGTTTCAAAGTGGCCATGGCAACACTGGATGGCGGTCGTATTGGCATCGCCTCGCAGGCATTGGGCATCGCGCGGGCCGCGCTTCAAGAGGCCGTGGCATATGCCAAAGAGCGCAAAAGCTTTGGCGTTACGCTTTCTCAGCACCAGGCGATCCAGTTCATGTTGGCCGACATGGCCACCGAGCTCGATGCGGCGCGCTTGCTCACGTTGCGTGCGGCTTCGATGAAAGACAACGGCGAGAGGCACAGCCTGCAGAGCGCCGAAGCCAAGCTCTACGCGAGCGAGATGTCCACGCGCGTGGCGCACAAGGCGTTGCAAATTCATGGTGGCTATGGGTACTCGACCGAGTTCGCAGCAGAACGGCACTACCGCGACGCCCGCATCACAGAAATCTATGAAGGCACAAGCGAGATTCAGCGCATCGTCATCGCGGCAAGTGTTCTGAAGGGCTGAGCGAGCCATGATGAACGCGTCTCGTTCGGTTGGTTTGGTCGCTGCAGCGATGTGCAGCGCATGCGGCGGGGCACCTCTTCCCGCCGCCGTTGCCCCAGTGCCTGCGGCAGCGGCGCCGTTCGCCGAACGTGTGCGTGTGCGTCAGGAATTTGGTAGCTTGGATCCGGAGGCGATGGACCGAGCCTTCGAAGCGCGTGTGCCAGAGCTGCAGCAATGTATGGACCCCGCTTTTTCTCGGCTTGATGTGCTTTCGGGCAAGATGTCTTATGAGCTCCGAGTGCGGGAAGATGGGCATGCGAGATACGCCTTTTTTACCGAATCGACGTTGGGCGATCGCGTGGCCGAAAAGTGTATATTGCAAGTATTTTTAAAGTCGCGCTGGCCAGCGTCGCTCGACGGCGAGAGTGTGGCCAAGCACAGCTCGGTCTTCGAGCAAGAAGTGGGCAGGCGGGTCGAGAGCTGGTCGCCCGCCAAAGTGCAGCCCACATTGCGCTCGGCCAAGCGATTCTTGAAGTGCGCCCAGTCGGGCAATGGCCGCTGGTTTATCACCGCTTACATTGCAAAAGACGCGGGCTCCGCACATGGCAAGCTGGTGTCGGCCGGCGGTGCGCATTCAGAGCCCGATGGCGGTGAGACGCTCGATTGTTTGCTCGCCGAAATGCAAGATGTGAAGTTTCCCGCTCCCAGCAGCGATTACGCGAAAGTAACGTTTTCCTACCCATTCTGAGGCATATCCCATGCAGACTGCACTGACAGAAACCCACGCCTTGGTTCAGAAGACAGCTCGAGACTATGCGCAGAAGTACATCGCACCGGAAGCCGCTCGTTTGGACAAAGAGGGCAGGTTCCCGACCGAGTTGCTCAAAGGGCTCGCAGACCTCGGACTAATGGCCGTGAACTTGCCCGAAGATTTGGGCGGTAGCAACGCCGGCACGGTGGCCTATGCACTCGCCATGCAAGAGGTCGCCAAAGCGTGTGCGTCCACGGCCGTGACCATGTCGGTGACCAACATGGTGGGCGAGGTGATCGCCACATTTGGAACACGCGCGCAGGCCTTGGCGTATTGCCCGAAGCTCGCCAGCGGTGAATTTGCAGCGGGCTCTTTTGCGCTCAGCGAACCGGGTGCGGGAAGCGACCCTGGCGGCATCGTCACCACGGCCATGCGAGAGGGCAACGAGTACGTGCTCGAGGGAAACAAGCAATGGATTACATCGGGCGCCTACGCGGGCGTGTTCATTGTTTGGGCACGCACCGCGCCGCGTGACACCCATCCGGGTGGGCGTGGTCTCTCCTGTTTTTTGGTTGAAGCAGGCAGTCCTGGGCTTCGTATCGGGCGTGCCGAAGACAAGATGGGCTTGCGAGCTTCGAACACCGTAAGCCTTAGTTTCGAGGGCGTGCGTGTCCCGCCATCAGCCATGCTTGGAGAGCCCGAAGGAGCCTTCAAAATTGGGATGATGGCGCTTGATGGAGGCCGCATTGGCATCGCGTCGCAGGCCATTGGGATTGCGCGTTCTGCGCACGAGGCATCGGTGTCTTACGCCAAGGATCGAACGGCGTTTGGCAAAGCCATCGCCGAGTTTCAGGCGTTGCAATGGATGATGGCGGACAGTCAGACCGAGATCGATGCGGCTGATCTCT
>JAYWGD010000245.1:0-6046 GCA_043778435.1 Myxococcales bacterium
GTCGGGGCCGTGATCGAACTTGGTGGCCAAGATGCCAAGATCATTCAATTCAAGACAGATCCAGAGACGGGCGAGAAGACGGCATCACCCTCTATGAATGACAAGTGCGCCTCAGGCACCGGCGCCACCATCGACAAGTGTTTTCTCAAGGTGAACGCGCCCTCCGAACTTGTCATGAACCTGCGTTTCGACGACAGCAAGCTGCACCATGTGGCCGCGAAGTGTGGTGTGTTCGCCGAAACCGACATCGTGAATTTGATCAAAAGCGGCATCCCGGCGGTAGAGGTGTTGTGCTCGTTGGCGGATGCCATCGTGATGCAGAACCTCAGCGTGCTCACGCGCGGAGGCACGCTCAAGCATCGTATTTTGCTTCTCGGTGGCCCGAACACCTATTTGCCATTTTTGCAGGACTGCTGGCGCTTGCGCATCCCACAAATTTGGCAGGAGCGCGGCTATCAATACCCAAAGGATGTGCCCATCGAGGAGCTCATCTTTGTGCCCAAGTCGGCAGAGCTCTATGCTGCCATGGGTGCTGTGATCTACGGTCTCGGTGAGGGCACGGGCGTCGGCCGCTTGAAGGATTTGGACGGCCTGCGGCACTACATCACAACAGGCCGCAAAGCGCGCTTGGGCGAGACTGCGGGGCCCCCGCTTGCCGCAAGCGACAACGAGCTTGAGGCGTTTCGCGAGACGTACGCGATCCCCAAGTTTGTGCCTGCCACGTTTGGGCCTGGTCAAGTCGTGCGGGCCATCATCGGGCTCGATGGCGGCTCTACATCGAGCAAGGCCGTGCTGATCGATTTCGAGTCGGGCGAGATCTTGATGAAGGCTTACCAACTCTCCAAGGGTAACCCCATCCAAGACACCAAGGAGTTGTTGCTCAACTTGCGCGAGCAAGTCGCGGCGCATGGCGCAGAACTGGTCGTGAAGGGCTTTGGCGCAACCGGCTACGCGGCCGATGTGCTGGAGGCCAGCGTGCGCAGTGATGTGAATGTGGTCGAGACGGTGGCGCACATGATGAGCGCCGTGCACTTTTTCGGTGATGTGGATGTCATCTGCGACATCGGCGGACAAGACATCAAAGTGCTGTTCATGAAGAACGGCGACATTCACAACTTCCGTCTGTCAAATAGCTGCTCCGCGGGCAATGGCACGTTGTTGCAAGCTACAGCCGATAGCTTTGGTGTGGCTGTTACGGACTTTGCCGAAGTGGCCTTTAAGGCCGAGCTCGCGCCCAAGTTCTCGTACGGCTGCGCGGTGTTTTTGGACACGGATCGCGTGAACTTTCAGAAGGAGGGCTTCTCCAAAGAAGAGATGCTTGCAGGCCTCGCGCAAGTACTCCCAAAGAATGTGTGGCAGTACGTGGTGCAGATCCCGCGCATGGCCAGCCTAGGCAAAACTTTCGTGCTCCAAGGCGGCACGCAGTACAACTTGGCAGCCGTCAAAGCGCAGGTAGACTACATCAAAGAGCGTGTGCCAGAGGCCCGCGTGTTCGTGCATCCCCACACCGGCGAAGCGGGCGCAATCGGCGCTGCCATGGAGACCCGTCGCGTGATCATGCGGCGTGGAGTGTCCACATTCATCGGTATCGATGCGACCATCAATCTGCAGTATACAACGAAAAATGACGAAGAAACCGTTTGTCACTTTTGCCCCAACGAGTGCAAACGCACCTTCATCGACACCGAAACGCCAGATGGCCTGACCAGCCGCTACATCGCGGGCTTCTCTTGCGAGAAGGGCACCGTAGAGTCCGAAGAGGCGATGATTGCGCTCACGAAAGAGCGCAAGGAAATCGCGCGACAGTTCCCAAACTGTGTGGACTACGAGGGCCGCCGTGCCTTTCAGTCTTTTTACAAGGCATCGCCGCTTCCGGGCCCAGGTGAGATGATTGACGACGTCGAGGTGCGCAAGGGCTTCTTGGGCGTGCGGCGTGTGGCCATTAAGCGCAAGTTCGCGCGTGCGACCGAGACCCAGATGGAAGCGCGCCGCCGCGTGCGCATCGGCATGCCGCGTGTGCTGAACATGTACATGACGGGTCCGTTTTTCCGCACCTACTTCGAGGCTTTGGGTGTGCCCAAGACGCACGTGGTGTGGTCCGACGAAACCAGTGAAGAGCTCTGGGCAGACGGCGCCAAATACGGCTCGATTGACCCGTGTTTTCCCTCAAAGGTGGCGCAGGCGCATTTGCACAACTTGCTGTTTAAGCAGCACGCGCCCGACGAGAAAAAACCTTTAAACTACATCTTCTTTCCGATTCTCACGCATGTGCACAACTTCGTGACGGACACCGTGGACAACGCAAGTTGCCCCATCGTTGCGGGCGCGCCGGAGGTCATGAAGGCGGCGTTCACCAAAGAGGTCGACTTCTTCGCGCAGCGCGGGATTGAGTACATCAACACGGCGCTATCGTTTGTGGAGCCTACCTTGCTTGCCAAGCGCATGTTCGACACTTGGAAGGATCGCTTAGGCATCACCGAGGACGAAAGCGACTTTGCGGTGAAGGAGGCCTGGAAGGCCATGCGCGCGTTCGAGCAAGATGTGCAAGACAAGGGCCGCGCAATTCTGGAAACGGTGGAAGCCGAAGACCGCGTCGCCATCTTGCTGCTCGGCCGGCCCTACCATTCAGACCCAGGTCTCAATCACGGAATCCCGGAAGAATTTCAGGTCTTGGGCTACCCCATCTTGTCGGTGCGATCGATCCCCAAAGACCGTGCGTACCTCGACCGCTTCTACAAAGAGGACTTGGACAATGGCGTGATCAAATCGCCGTTCGAGCTCACCTATCTGTGGCCCGAGAACTACTCCGTGAACAGCTCGCAAAAAGTTTGGGCTGCCAACTTTGCGGCGCGCCACCCCAACGTGGTGGTGCTGGATCTCAGCAGCTTCAAATGTGGTCACGACGCACCCACGTATGGCCTTATCGACTCCATCGTAGAGGCCAGCAAGACGCCCTACGCGGCGCTGCACGACATCGATGCCAACAAGCCCAGCGGCAGCATCAAGATTCGCGTGAAGACCTACGTGCATGCGCTCAAGCTTCACGAGGAGCGCCTTACCGACGCAAGCAAGCGCGCTGGGCAACTCAAGCTTGCCATCGAAAGCAAACGCTTAGAGCTGCTCACGCTCAAGGCCGATCAGCTTGCCGCGCGTTCACAGCAAGACCCGAACCTCGAAGCCGAGATTGCGGCCACACGTGCGCGCGTCGCGGCGTACACGCCGGCGCCTGCGGCTCCCGAACGACCAAAAACGTCACTCATCAATCTCAAGCGGCGCGCGCCTTCTGGCGACGTCGTATCCCTTGCCCAAAAGACAGCAGCTGCGGAGTAATCCATGAATTCTACACATATCGAAAACACGGTTTCAAAAAAGCATCTGCAAGTTGTTGCGGCAGGTAGCATCGACGATGAACTCGCAGCCTTTGAGAAGCTTGAGCGCGAGCGCCTTGGCTTGGACGGCCACACCGACCATTGGGTGGAGAACATGGCCAACCTGACATTTACCAAGAGCGAAAAGGCGCACATCACCATGCTCGTGTCGGGGCTTACGGTTGCGCACGATACCTTCGTCGCTGCCGGCCTTTCGGGCGTGGGTTACAACGTGCAAATGATCGACGTGCCAGACAATGCAGCGCTGCAGTTCGGCAAAGAGTTCGGCAACCGCGGCCAATGCAACCCCACGTATTTTACTGTTGGAAACCTGGTCAAGTTCTTGTGCCAACTGCGCGACGAGCACGGTATGACTGCTCAAGAGATCGTTAAAAAATATGTGTTCCTTACGGCCGGTGCTTGTGGCCCTTGCCGTTTCGGGATGTACTCCACCGAGTATCGCAAAGCGCTCCGCGACGCGGGCTTCGACGGCTTCCGCGTGGTGCTGTTTCAGCAGTCGGGGGGCCTTAGCCAAGCGACCGGTGAGGAGTCGGGGTTGGAGCTCAACGCCACCTTCTTCTGGGCGCTGATCAAGGCGCTGTTCGCCGGCGATGCGCTCAACGCGATGGGTTACCGCTTGCGCCCTTATGAGGTCACAAAGGGGCAGACCGACGCCGCCATCGCCAAGAGTACAGAGATCATTTGCGAGGCTCTGCGTGCCCGCACCCCCATCATGTTTGCGATGCTCAAGTGCCGCAAATTGTTCCAGGCGATCGAGATCGATCGCACGGCCCCTAAGCCCAAGGTGGGCATCATCGGCGAGTTCTGGGCGATGACCACCGAAGGCGACGGAAATCACCACTTGCAGCGTTTTCTCGAGGGGGAGGGTGCCGAGGACGACATCCAGCTGGTGGCGGCGTGGGTGCTCTACTCGGTCTGGGAAGGCCGCTACGACACCGCAGAGCGCGACAACCTGCGCGGCGAAGACACGAGCTACTACGGCTTGGGCGGCAAGGGCGCGTTCGGCGCAGGCATCAAGCGTGTGGGTTTGGTCGCGGCCGATGCGGGCATCCGCGTGTTGTTTCAGTCCTTCGCCAAGACCATCGGTCTCAACGGCTACAAGCTGCCCGATCTGGACTTGATCGCGGAGGTCGCCAATGAGTTTTACCACAACGATTTGCGCGGCGGTGAAGGGCACATGGAGGTGGGCAAGCTCATCCTCAATGTGACCAAGAAGAAGAACCACATGACGCTGAGCGTGAAGCCCTTCGGCTGCATGCCCAGTGCGGGCGTTTCGGACGGCGTACAGAGCAAAATCGTGGAGCGGTTTCCCGGTGCCATCTACTGCCCCGTAGAGACCAACGGCGATGGCGCCGTGAACTTCTATTCACGCGTGCAAATGTACTTGTACAAGGCACGTATCGCGGCGCAAGTCGAGTTCGAGGCCGCCTTGCAAGAGCACGGCATGACGGCAGAGCAGTTCCAGACCTTTGTGCGTGGCAGCAAGCGCTTTGGCGCAAGCACCTACAACCCGCCGCATGTGTATTCTGGCACCGCCGCCGACATGGTCGCCGCCGTGGCGCCTTACGCGACCAAGACCCGCGGCGAGCGCGTCATGATGCGGGCCCGCAAGCTTGCGGAGAAAACCACGCTCGCGGCCGCTCAGACACCTGCGGTCGCCGCCACGGTGCTGCGTGTGGTGCGCGAAAAAGCACCTGAATACGCAGCAAAAGCACGCGAGGATGTTGTGATCTACATGGAGCAGCGCCGCGCAGCAAAGAGCATCACAGTGGCTGCAGCAGAGTAAAATCTCACTGCGTGCATGATGCACATGATGTCTCCGTGCTCAAAAGGTACGGAGATGTTTTTTCATGTGGTGTACACGGGTCTACATGAGCGACTCGCAAGAACACTGGAACAAGGTCTATAGTACGCGGGCCGAGAACGAGGTGTCTTGGTTCCAAGTTGAGGCGCAGCATTCGTTGGCGGCCGTTGCGGCCTGCAAGCTCGCATCCGATGCAGGCATTCTTGATGTAGGCGGAGGCGCGTCGCGACTCGTGGATGGCCTGTTGGCTCGTGGATATCGTGACATCACGGTGCTCGACTTGTCGCCCGTCGCACTCTCCAGCGCCCGCGCGCGTTTGGGGGAGCTTGGCGCTGACGTGACGTGGATGGCGGCCAACATCGTCGAGTTCGAGCCGCCGCAGCAGTATGCGCTTTGGCACGATCGCGCGGTGTTTCACTTTCTCACGGAGGCCGCCGATCGCGCGGCGTACGTGCGCGTGCTCGAGCGAGCTCTGCCACCCGGCGGACATTTGCTCGTAAGCACTTTTGCACCCGATGGCCCCGAGCGTTGCAGCGGTCTGCAAGTGCAACGCTATAACGCCGATGCGCTGGCTGCGGAGTTCGGTGCATCCTTCACGCGTGTGTCTCAAGAACGTCAGGAGCATCTGACACCCGGTGGCAAAATGCAGCCTTTCACCTATGTGCGGTTGGTTCGGCGTTGAGAGACGCCGTCCCCCAAGCATTTCACAGCGTGTCGTGAACGAGACGGCCGAAGTGCTCGCCTACGTGAATGGGACATTGCTGCAATAGAGCAGCGCAGCGTCATGTGGCTCTGAGCAGCCTTCGCACACGCGATGGCACAAACGGCGGTGTGCTTGCCAAGGCCATGTAAG
>JAYWGD010000246.1:0-6037 GCA_043778435.1 Myxococcales bacterium
TGTAGGCGCCGCCGGGCTTAGCGCAAACGAGTGGCGCCGATACAGGGCGCTCAAGGGCACGGGGCGGTAGAGCCAGCATCGACAAGCCTAGACGGCCTCTTACAGCTTCCGCGCCCAGCCGCTCAACTCCGAGCAAATCGCTCTCCACTGCTTTGCTTCCAGGCCTCTCGGCAGCGGTGCCGCATTGGCATCGTCGAAACAGCAAAGCGCGCGGATGACATGGCCGATGTCCAGGGATGCGAACTTTCGCTGAAAAAGGTCCAGTGCATCTTGCACGGAAATTCCACCCAGACTCAGCATGGTGTGCAGGTCCCAGAAGTCGTGCGCAGATCCACGGTTTGCAATGGCCGAAAGCTTCGTGGCAATAAGATCATGCACCGAAGCAACCTGCATCGCGACGCATTCAACGGATTCGAGTTCCGCGAGAAGCGGGTAGTCCTAACGAACAAGGCTCGTTGGCACCCCATCTACGCTCATCTACACCGTGGACTTGGCCCGACTGGTGATGCGCACGCCTTCTGCACCGGCGAGTAGATCGGCGATCTCGTCGGGGTCCGCGATGCGAGTAAACACGTCAAGATCGTGCGATACTCGGTGGCGAAATCGCGCAGACACCGCCACGCCCCCCACCAAAAAATACGCCGGTCCAACAAGTGCACTCACCTTGGCGAGCGCGGCTCCTTGCGCGACACTTAGAGGCTCTACCTGCACGCCCATGAGGGTCTCCCCCCGCCGGTAGCTGGCGCCAGGTTCACGCCCGAGACCAAGCCCCAATAAGAGCGTTCGCGAGGCGCCAAGCGGTGCCCCTTGCGCACGAGAAAATCGACAAGCACCGAGTTCTCGAACTCTGTGCGCACCCACTTCATGGCATCCCACCCACCGCGTTGCATGAGGCGCTCCAACACGCAGTCACTGTGCTCAGGCAACATGATATCCGCAGGGTCTACGTCCCAAAAAAGACTGTGAAAAGCCTCTGGAACAGCGGTACTGCGCACATCCCAATTGTAGCGCACGCGACGCCCAGTAAACATCGGAGAATTCATTTCTTCTTGTAAAAAGTGTGCTCTTCCTGCGGTGAGTATGTGCGCGTGAAAGACGCGCATTGTGTGCACTCTGCAATACACGGTGCCACCTCGGAGAGAGAGAAAGCGAGTGGCGCGGATACGGGCACTCCAGAGCACAGGGCGGTTCGGAGCACAGCATCACCAACCCCCTGAATAGCTGCCGTTGCAGTCAACGCATGTTGTCAACGATGGGAGGCCAGAGACGAAAAAAAACTGGCCCTTCGGCCACCATCGGCGCAACATCAATCACACTTTAGGGGACTTGCACCATGTTCAAAAAACGAACTCTCAAGGTTGGCCTTCTTGGCAGCATTGCAATCGCAGCGTGCGCAACCACGCAAACCAAGGACGACGAACAAGTGAGTGCAGATGAGCTGTCGATCGACAACCTTAAGCGCTTGTGGCGCGGTACGATTGATCGCAGCGTGGTGGATCCATTCAACCCCTGGGCACAGATCAAGCTTGGACTAGGTGAGGAATACATCCTTCCTGGCGAGGCTGCAGAGTTCACGACCTTTGCGAGCCAAGTGCGCGATTTTCAGCGAGAGGCGCAGGAAAAGTCGGGCCAGTCCAAACTCAACCGCGCGTTCCATGCCAAGTCTCACGCCTGTGTCCGTGGCGAGCTCTCGCTGGACCCCAAAGAGCTTTCTGCAGACAGGCGTATAGGTCTTTTCCAGAACGCTGAGAACTATGTGACATATGCACGTTTTTCAAATGGAGGCGGCGACGTACAGTCCGACAAGAAGATGGACATCCGCGGCTTGGCACTCAAAATTTTAGGTGTAAAGGGAACGCGTATCCTGTCGCGTGCGGGTGACGAGACGGCCACCACTCAGGACTTCCTGATGGGAAGTACCCCCTTTGCCCCGGCATCTGATGCGCGACACATGATGGCTTTTGGCGTGGCGACCAACACCGCGCCTAACAGCAAAGGCATACTCGGTCGCATCGAGAGCCTGGTGCAGGTGGGCCGGATTCTTACCAAAGACGAGAATGTTCGGATCGTCGACTTTTTGCTTAACCATGCACTGCCGGGCTCCAAGAATGTCGGCAGCGCACTGGGAGCCTCTTTCTTTACGGGAGCCCCCAATGCTTTGGGTTTGCAGCCCGGCGATATCAACAAGGTGCGCGCCAAAGGTGCGTTTAAACTCATGGCGAAGACGGGCGTGCTCAAGGGCGATGTCTGCGCGCCCATTGTGCAAGCCCCCTCATCGGACCCTGATTTTTTACGTACCGATTTGAAGTCACGCTTTGCAAACAGCAAGGTATGTGTCGAGGTGTACGCGCAGTTTCAGCGAGACGGCGTGACGGACGCCATCGAGGACGTTTCGGTGCAGTGGTCGAGCCCCTTTGTGCGCGTGGGGCGCGTGGTCTTTGAGCCTCAAGATGTGAACGTTGAGACCGCCGGCTCCAAGGCGTGCAACGAGTTCTCTTTCACCCCGTGGCATACAATTGCCGAGCACCGCCCCTTGGGCAATGCCATGCGTGCGCGACGCACGGTTCTGACCTCCAGCGCCGAGTTCCGCGGCGCGAACATGACTGAGCCCACCGAGTAAGCGCGAAACGATTGAGCGCGCGCGTCGCGGCTCACGGACCAAAGTGCAGCAGCGTCCCAGACGCACCGACTGCCCACACATCCGCGGCAC
Source organism: Myxococcales bacterium (assembly GCA_043778435.1). Classification (GTDB taxonomy): domain Bacteria; phylum Myxococcota_A; class Polyangia; order Polyangiales; family Polyangiaceae; genus JAAFHJ01. The sequence continues at coordinate 2,711 of JAYWGD010000246.1, forward strand.
TGAGTCCGGCCAGACCGCGCAAGTCGGCGGTACTTGGCGCGCTCGCCACGGACCATGTCGCGCCATCGCTATGGAGCACGGTGCCGCCAACGCCCGCTGCCCAGACGTCGCTTTTGGCCGCAAGCCCCTCAATTCATCGAATTCACCCCCTTGCACATCGGTGCACACTGCCGGCAATCCACTGCGCGGACACGCGACAAGATTTGCCGCACAACTTTGTCGGCCTGCATCTTGTGATGCATTGACCCCAACAGCGGCGTCCAGCTCAGCATTCAACGCAGAATCGCCTCCGCCCGAGTCAGGCATCATTGCAACAGAAGCCTCCTCAGGCAGCTTCTGCGCACTGAGCGTGTTGCCTAGATCTTGGCTTGCAGTGCACGCAGCAACGGCCATCAAGACAAGTGGGACCGCGCAGACGAAGCTGTGTCGGCGAAGTGAGAAAGTAGGAGTCATGTTTCCTCATTGTACGCGCCCGCCTCAATCCGTCACGAGTGCCCCCCAAATCATTCACTCGTGACGGATTGAGGCGGGCGCTTACGCCGCTAAGGCGCCGGCGGTGTGTCGCCATCGCCGCCGAGAGCGCTGTGACGCAACGTCACGACACCGAGCACGAGCACCGCTGCAACCAGGCTCGACCACAAAAGCCAAGCGGGCACCACGCCAGGAGCCGACTTCGCGAGCGAAGGAAGAAACGACGGGTTGCTCGTCAGCTGCGAGGGGAACACGACCTCGTGGCGCTCTTCGGACAACAGCAATGCGCGAGACGACTCCAAGTCGTAGATCGGTGGCGCATCGTCGGTACGACCAAGAAGCAATTCATAGGTGCCGGGCGGCAAAGGTGAGACAAGCTCAGCGGTCCGTGCAAGCACATGCGCACGCTCAAACACGGGTGGACGGTTGTCTCCATTTTGCACCTCAAGTTGCAGCGCAACGATGGCCACTGCAGGCACTGCAATTCTCGCGACAAACTTTGGGAGTTCGTCGCCTTCCGAAGGCTCAAGGTCGCGAATCAACGTTCCGTGCAGCGAGAACTGCTCGACGCCATTGGGGCCCAAACCGCGAAGTGTGTAAGGTCGATTCAACAGCAAATCACGGCTCTGAAGCAGCAAAAAAGCAGCCATCGTGGGCGACGCTGGCATCGTGATGTCGAAGCGCGGTCGCTCCGTCTCATCGCCATGAGGGCCCAAGGCGGCAACCTCCAACGATGTGAGGTCTTCGGATGGGGTGAGCACATAGGGCCAGCTTTGATGCTTGCTATCAACAATACGCATATCGCCCCGATCGGTGCGTAATACAGACAATTCGTTCACGCCGAGCGGGATGCGTACGAGGACGGGGTCTGCGCCCGCGACATCGGAGCTCACCACAAGGGGTTTGGTGTGACTGTAGCGACGCGCATCGACGAGCGCCGCTGGAACCGCAGGCCATGCCGATGTCCGAGCGTGAGGCGTCATCTCACTGAGGCGGACATTCAGAACCTCGGCCACGCGCGCCAAAACTCCAGGCACCCGCACCAAACCCGTAACGTCGTAGCGCGGACGTCGGGCGCGACCACCACCGAATCGCAGTGTCAGCCCCTCCGTATTGGAAGGCACGGCGAACACAATCGTGGGTGCAGCCACACGCGCTGACACCGCAAGGTCGGCGAGCGGCGGGCTGTCCTGGTTGTCAATCTCGAGACGAATGCTGCGACCGCGGCTTGCGGCAACTTCGATGTCCAACACCTCTTCGCCAACTGCGCCGGTACGAAGCAACAAGCCAGCCGCAAGACGCGTGCCGTTTTCAGGACCAGGTCCGTCGAACACGCTCACATGACGTTGAAAGCGCGCTGTGCTGGTCGCAAATCGCAAGGTACTGGGCACAATGCCGGGCGCACGCGGGAGCGTCACCGTGCTGAGGTTGCCATCGGTGCTTTGGGTGGCCGCAATGAGAGGAACCTCAAAACGTTGATCGCTCGAAGGCGCAGATGCCGCGACCCAAGAAAACACGGGCTCCAAGGGCTCCAACTCGGCTCCGGTGAACTCGAGCATCAATGCCTTTCCAGAGGCCGCAACGGTCTTGGGAAGCACGATGCGCGTGTTCTCCGCAGTGCCGTTGGAGATGCGAAAAATCGATGCATGACTGCGCGCAGCGGCACTCGCGCCCTTCACGCCAAAGGCCACCTGTCGGACGAAGTGCCCGCGCGTGATCTCCAGCTGCAGCGCCAACGGCGCATGCGCCATCGCGGTCGGAGGCGGCGACAACTCGTAGGTTTCGATGAGACCGCTGCCCTCCTCGGTTGCTCTCCCACGCTGCGCTGTCGCGATCACCTGGGCCGGTGCAAGGACTTCGCTTTGCGAGGTATCGGTGTTGCCTCGAGGCGGAGGTTCCACCGCATAGGGGATCTCGTGGCCGTCTGCCGCGACCAGACGCAGGTCCGATAGGTCGGGAGAACACTCGGCAAGCACCTCACCCGCAATCTTGAGCGACACCAAGTCACTCTTGCCAGAAGATACTTTGAGCTCGGCACGTTTGGTGTACATTGCATATGAATGAGTGCCGGGCAGAGGCGCCTCCGCGACCGGAGTCTGCGCCTCCGCGGGAAGAAGAGCGGTCCCCAACGACAGAGCCATCAGCAGCGTGATCGTGCGAGCGTTCATGGGCGTTCCTTGTCTGCAGAAAATACAAAGCGTTGGTAGGCAAGCGATACGCCAATGAGCGACACCGCAAGCCCCACCAACGACAGCACGCGGTACAGATCTTTAAGCTCCGCCAAATCGTACAAGAAGACCTTGCCGATGGTGAGCAACAGAAAACCAAGGCTCACCCAACGCAGCGCGCGAATGCCCCGCGCCATGCCGATGGCCAAAAGAAGAACGGCATAGAGCGCCCATGACATAGAGGTGGCCAAGTCGCGCGAAGGCAAGCGCTCGAAATGAAGTGACAATTCGCGCGCGACACCAAAGTAGTCTGCAACGGCAAGGTTGATCCAGACGAAGAAAACGGCGACTGCGCCGCCTGCCATCAACGACGCCACCAAGGGAAATCCCTTGCTGTATGCGTTCGGCTCCCAAGAGCGCGCACGCGCAGATTCAAGCGGTTGCAGGAGCCATGCCCCAACGACAAGCGCGGCCACTGGCACCCAATAGGTGTAGAGTACCCAGTTCAGGATGGGCACGCTTCCGCGTGCATGATACGCGAGCACCTCAGCGTTGGCGACCAAGCGCAGCACCACGAAGGCTTGCAATGCCAAGGCCCACCACTTGAGCCCGGGGTGATCCAACTTGCGCCACAACAGCACGAGCGCGAGGCCCTCTACGGCCCAGCCAATGGTGACCCACTCATTGG
>JAYWGD010000247.1:0-2170 GCA_043778435.1 Myxococcales bacterium
GCCACGTGTGCTTCGAGACCAAGACCGTGCGCGAGGATTGCCGAACGTGGGGCACGAAAATTGACGTCTTGAGCTTGAGCAACGAACGCCTACTCGCGCCCGTGGATCAAATTGCGGGCGGTTGCAACGAACTGGCCCAAACCGATTTTCAGAAATGTCTCAAGCAGATCATCGGTGGTCATGGGAGGCCGAAGCAATGCCTTGACACGCTCGTCGAGCATCGCGAGAACATTGGCAGGTCTCAGTTCCAAGGTGTGACATAGGAACGTGTCCGGGTGCTGCGCTTCAATTCCGTAGGGTGCGATCTGCTCTTCGGGGAAGTCCGCCAAGTTGTAAGTTACAACCACTTGAGCGCCCGAGCGTATCGCAGCGGCCAGCACATGCCGATCCTTTGGGTCCGGCAAGGTCAGCGCAGAAATCAGCGAGTCATAGCCCTCCACGCACGCGCCTGGGAGAGCCGTTTCCATCTTGGCGCGTGTGCGGGGAAGGTTCGTCAGATCGGGGCGGCGACGGGCAAGCGAACCGAAAGCCTCGTCCAAGATGTCTTTGGACCAACGGGCCTGAACCAACCCGCCAATGGACACGCGCATCAGCACGTCGCGAAGGTGCAGGCGTTACAACACACACGCGTCGTAGACGACCACAAAGGCCATCAGATCTCGCCGGCTTCTTGTGCCTCACGCACGAGCTCATCCAACAGATCCATGCTCTTGCGCATGGAGGCCTCTTTGTAGGCACACAAGTCGTTAAAACGTACCCGTCGATGCGTCCCAACCATGGTGCAGGGGAGCGCCTGCGATTCGATGAGCTTGATCACGTGGGGGCGCGAGACGTTCAGGAACTCTGCAGCCTGCTGCGTGGTCAACTCGGCATGAATGGGAACGATGGTCACTGCATGGCCGTTGGCGATGTGACCAAGCATCTCCAAGACCATGGTGTGCAGACCACGCGGGACGACCAGGCGCACCAGATCGGGATCTAGAGCTTCAGGCTCTATGCCGCCCAGCAACGGCTCGCCGGACTCGGGCGGAGGCACAGCATGCAGGCTTTTGCGCGCCGAGCTCTGCATCTCCTGCGTTGGCAATTGTGGGAGTCGTAGGACCATAGTTTTAGGGTAGATTACAAACGAAACAAACGCAACGGCGGCGCAATTTGGTATGTTTTTATGATTCAAGTGAGGCGCGACAGTAAGCCGTGGGGCGTGGGTGCTTGCAGGTTCACGCGCATTAGGCCCCATCGGGGGAGGACCCGTACATCGTCAGGAAAAACTTGAGCCAGCCCTAACCGTTTACCAACATATCTAGGCGGCCCCGAATGTTGCCGTTGTTGTCAGCATTGAAGTCGTCGAGCGGGCCGCCAGCCGCGTTTTTGCAGCCCACCGCCGCACCGATGGTGTTGAGCAAGCGAATGGGCGCGTCGAAGTACTTTCTTCGCTTCTCAATGTTACTTCGCTGCTCCTCACTACGATCGTTCGACATCTGCTCAGCTTCCTGTGGCGTGCCTTTGAAGAGATCCAGGTAGACGCCCGTTTTGAGCCTGCCTCCTGCGCTTCCAACATAGATGTAAGGTACATCCGAAATCGTATGGCAGCCTTGGCCGATGTCGCTCGCGAGCAGTGAGACACCGGCGTCGACCAACGTACCGCTTCCGATCTTGTACTCTTCGAGCTTGTCCAGGATCGACCGGAACATGCGAAAATGAGAGCGGTCTGCGCACTGGTGGGCTTTCGCGAACCTGGGAATCGATAGATTTGCGTGCGAGACCGCCTCGTGCATGTCGATGAGGCCGGACCACTCGCTTGGCCATTCGTCGTCATAACGAGCAGTATCTGCGGTCTCTACATCGGTGTTCACCATGACGGAACGGGTCACCCCACACGAAATCGCAAGCGCTGCAATGCGACCCGCGAGCTCTGCACCACGGCGGCGCATTGGGTAAGACTCCTCCCGCGAAGACGCTCTTTGTTTGCCCTCGTTTTGAAACTGCTCAGCAACCGCACGGAGATCTCCCGCTGTAGGGTCGCATAGCAGCAGCTCGAGATCTCGAATGTTTGAGATATGCAAGTCGAGTCTCTCTTGGTCGCCCTTCGATAGACGCTTGTTGTCTCGAAGATGTTTTAGGCGAAGACGCAGCAGGTCATTCACACTTTTTTTCTGTGCGCGCATCCGAT
>JAYWGD010000248.1:0-2168 GCA_043778435.1 Myxococcales bacterium
CGGCGCCACTGGCCTTGGCTTCGTTGTCGAACTCGTTGGGAAAGATCGCCCCCTTCGATGAGCTCTCGTCGGGCGCGCCAACCACGACGGTATTGCCGTCTATAGAGACGCTAATCGACGCACCGAAATGGTCGCCGGACTCGGCGTTGGAGGCGCCGAGCACCACTTCTCGCGACCAGGTATTGCCTTGCTTGCGCATGACATAGACCTCGCCAGCGCCATGGTTGGTATCGGGTGCGCCTATCACGAGCGTGTTGCCGTCGCCGGAGAGCCGCACGGCCTGGGCAAAGGAGGCGCCGGCTTTGGGCTGATCGGCCTTGAAGTAGGTATAGCCCGACGGAGAGGTCGCGGTCGCGCGGTCTTGCTCCAGGGCGGGTGCGTCGGAACCCGCATTTTTGAGCATCGTTGGCTCTGAGGTGTAGCTTACGCATGCGGAAAGCAGCGTCGCCAGTGCAGAAAGGAGAAGCGTGTGACGTGGGTGCATCCGAGGCGTTCGGCCGGGGCGGTTCAAGAGTTGCGCGCAATTCCGCGCAGATCACATGGACCTTGACGCGGCGCGTGGCAGTAGGCTCTAAGCGGCCGGTCTATTATCAACGTTCAGGAGCCCGAATCCATTGGATCAACTGTCTCTTTATGCTGTCGCCACCGGCGCTGCAGCCCTCGCAGTCGCTGTTGTATTCTACTTTCGGGTGCGCTCTGCGCCGGAAGGGACCGAGATGATGTCGCGCATCGCGCGCTACATCCGCGAAGGCGCCATGGCGTTCTTGGTGCGTGAGTACAAAGTACTCGCGATTTACTCCGTGGTGGTGGGCGCGGCCATTGCGGCGCTGCTCGGACCGCGTGAGGCTTTGGCCTTCTTGGCCGGCGCGATTCTTTCGTTGCTCGCGGGTTTCGCAGGCATGAAGGCCGCCACCTTCGCCAACGTGCGCACGGCCGAGGCCGCCCGCTCACACGGCAAGGCCGCTGCGCTTCTTATGGCACTCGACGGCGGCGCCGTGATGGGCTTGTGCGTTGCGGGCTTAGGCCTCATCGGCATGGCTGTGGTGTACGGCTTGTTTCACAACAAGGCGCACGGCGAATTCGCCGGCATCATCCACGCCTTTGCGGTGGGCGCCAGCAGCATCGCGCTCTTCGCGCGCATCGGCGGCGGCATCTACACCAAGGCCGCCGACGTCGGCGCCGACATCGTTGGCAAGATTGAAGCCAACATCCCCGAAGACGACCCACGCAACCCTGGCGTCATCGCCGACAACGTGGGCGACAACGTGGGCGACATCGCCGGCATGGGCGCAGACATCTTTGAGAGCTACATCGCGGCCATGGTTGCTGCGATGGCCTTGGGCCTCACGCTTCCGCTCGAGAAACTCGCGGCGCTTGCTACGCCCAACACCAGCGAAATCGCGCTTCGCGGCATCGCTGTGAGCTTGCCGTTGCTTATCTCTACGGTCGGTTTGGCCGTCAGCGTGGTGGGCATCTTTATCACGCGCGCCATGAAGAACATGGCCCCTGCGACGGTGCTGCGCCTTGCGCTCATCTTGCCTCCGTTCCTCGTGATTATCGCCGCGTACCCTGTGCTCACCAGCATGGGCATCAGCAGCGCGGCCGTGGTGGTGCTGGCAGCGGGCGCGCTCGGCGGCGCCATCGTGGGCCTCATCACCGACTACTACACCAGCATGGGGCCCATTAAGAGCATCGCGCAAGCCTCGCTCACTGGCCCAGGCACCAACGTGATTCGCGGCCTCGCTGTGGGCCTCGAGAGCGTCGCGATCCCACTCATCACACTCGTGGGCGTGGGCTTTGTGTCCTCGCACTATTTGGGCCTCTATGGCATCGCGCTTGCCGCCGTGGGCATGCTTGCGGGCACCGCCATCGTGATGACCGTGGACGCTTACGGCCCCATCGCCGACAACGGCGGCGGGATCTCCGAGATGAGCGGCCTGGGCAAAGAGGTACGCGACATTACCGACGAGCTGGACTCGGTCGGCAACACCACGGCTGCTGTGGGCAAGGGCTTTGCCATCGGCTCCGCCGTGCTCACCGTCATCGCGCTGTTCGCGGCCTTCAACATGGAAGTCAACGCCGTGCGCATCAAGAACGGCATGGCCGCGATGTCGCTCGACCTGACCGACACAAACGTGCTCATGGGCTTGCTCATTGGCAGCATTTTG
>JAYWGD010000249.1:0-6026 GCA_043778435.1 Myxococcales bacterium
GGCATCGCGTCACGCATGCTTGAACGTGCAAACGAGTTGGCTGCCGAGGTCTACATCTCGTCGGGCAAGGATCCAGTCACGGGTGAGGTCAACTACACCCGTTCAACAACCGGTGCAGCCCAGCTACGCCTCAACCGCAATGAGAAGCAACTCCGCCGTTACATCGGCATGCTCGATGCGGTTCGCCAGGTCGGCAACATCCTGGGCGGTGGTCCGCTCGGCGGCGGCGGCGGCGGCGGCGGCGACGACTGAGTCGTTACCCCACGCATAGCGTGCAGAGACCTTGGGCTTTCGAGCTCAGGGTCTCTGTCTTTTGTGGGTCTTGGTTGGCACGATAAACGGCGCCCCGGCGATGAGCCGCGATGACGACAAGGCCCTCGCCGTGGTAGCCAAGAGCCACCATGACGGACACGACTGCGGCGATGACACCGGACCTCACGAAGCCCTACGACCCAAGCGCCACCGAGCCGCGCTGGTATGATTTTTGGGACAAGAATGGCGTATTTCTGGCGGACGAATCGCCCAGCGACACACGCCCCGTTTATGTGTGCCCCATGCCCCCGCCCAACGTGACGGGCTCGCTGCATATGGGGCACGCGATGCGCTGCACGATGGAGGACACCCTTGCGCGTTGGCACCGCATGCGCGGCTACAACGTGTTGTGGCAACCGGGCATTGACCACGCCGGCATCGCGACGCAGATGGTTGTGGAGCGGCAGTTGGCGCGCGAAGGCAAGACGCGGTTCGACATCGGACGCGAAGAATTTGAGAAGCGTATCTGGGCTTGGAAAGCGGACAGCGGCGGCCGCATTTCGCTTCAGCAGCGTGTGCTGGGCAGCTCCCCCGACTGGTCGCGCTCAAAGTTCACGATGGATGCGGACATGTGCGAAGCGGTGAAAGAGGCGTTCGTGCGCCTCTATGAAGAGGGCCTCGTGTACCGCGCGACGCGTCTCATCAATTGGGATCCGCAACTGCAAACCTCGCTCTCCGATCTCGAAGTGGATCACGAGGAAACCAACGGCGAGATGTACGAATTCGCGTACAAGGTTGATGGCAGCGACGAGGAGATTGTGGTCGCCACAACGCGCCCCGAAACCATGCTCGGCGATACCGGTGTGGCCGTGCACCCGGATGATGCACGATACACACATCTTCATGGCAAGAAGCTGGTGCACCCCTTCTCCGGTCGACTTGTTCCGGTTGTGTGCGACGACGTTCTTGTGGACATGAACTTTGGCACCGGCGCCGTGAAGCTCACGCCGGCCCACGACTTCAACGACTTTGCGAGCGGCAAGCGCCATGGCCTCGAGGAGATCAGCATCTTCACGAAAGAAGGCACCGTGAACGAAAACGGTGGCTCATTCGCGGGCCTCACACGCGAGCGGGCACGCACGGCCGTAAAGAAGGCCCTTGCCGAGAAAGACCTGTCGCGCGGCAGCAAACCCCACCGTCTCACCGTGCCCAAAAGTCAGCGCACCGGAGTGGTGGTCGAGCCCATGCTGTCCACCCAATGGTTTCTCAAAATGGACACCATGGCCAAAGAGGCTCTGGACGTGGTGCACAAGGGCGAGACCGTGATCTTGCCAAACGAATGGACCAAGACCTACGAGCACTTCTTGGAGAACATCCAAGATTGGTGCGTGTCACGGCAACTCTGGTGGGGACACGCGATTCCGGCATGGCACGGCCCCGATGGCGAGATCGTTGTGGCACGCGAGCGCCCAGCCCATTGCGGTGAAGGTTGGACCCAAGACCCCGACGTGCTCGACACGTGGTTCTCAAGTGCGTTGTGGCCCATGGCCACGCAAGGTTGGCCGCACGACACAGACGCATACAAGAAGTTCTACCCCGCCCACGACTTGGAGACGGGCTACGACATTCTGTTCTTTTGGGTCGCTCGCATGATCATGTTTGGTCTGCACTTTACCGGGCAAACACCCTTCAAGCGCGTGCTTCTGCACGGCATGATCGTGGACGAAAACGGCGACAAAATGAGCAAGGTCAAGGGAAACGTCATCGATCCTCTAGACTTGATTCACGGCTCTACCTTTGCGGACTTGGTTGCCAAAACCATGCCAGGTGCGCCGGCAGATGAGGCTCTTGCAAAGTTTAAGAAAGCCTATCCCTCCTCGGCGAGCATGGGCGAAGGTTTCCCGGCATTTGGAACAGACGCACTCCGCTACACGTTAGCGTCATTTCCCTCTTCGAACAAGCGCATCGCATTGGCGCCGAAGCGCCTCGAGGGCTACCGCAACTTTGTCAACAAGGTGTGGAATGCAACCAGGTTGTCGCTAGAGCTCGCTGGCACCGCGCGTGTGCCAGCCGAGGCTCCGAAGGCTGCGTGGGTTTGGAATCGCTGGCTGCTTGCACGTCTGGGTGAGACCAGTGATGCCGTCAGCGCAGGCATTGGTGCCTTCCGCAGCGACGAGGCAACAAATGCAATCTACAAGTTCTTTTGGAATGACTTGTGCGACTGGTACTTGGAGATCATCAAGCCCATTCTGCGGGGCGAAACGGACGCCGAGGTGCGCGATGAAACGCGCGAGACTTTGCTCTATGTCATCGAGGCATCGCTGCGCCTCATGCACCCCATCATGCCCTACGTGACCGAGGAGCTGTGGCAACGTTTGGAGCGCCCTGCAAGCCGCAAAGTGTCGATTGCCTTTGGCCCGTTCCCTGAGGCCAAAGACACCGCCCGCGACGACAAGGCATTGGCCGACGTGGCGCTCTTGCAAGCCGTCATCACCTCCGCGCGCATGCTGCGCGGTGAGTACGAGATCCATCCAGCCGCCACCATCGCGCTCACACTTCGTACGGGAGACGCGGCCACACGCGCCCTCTTGAAAAGCAATATCGATGTACTACGCACGCTCATCAAAACGGCAGGTGCGCCGCTTCTTGAGAGCCCATCCAATGTGCGTGCCCCCGGAATTGTCGCCAGCGTCGTGCCATCGGATGTAGGCGCCATCGACGTGCTCGTCGATCTCAAAGGTCATGTGACCCAAGAGAAAGAACTGGAGCGTATCGCGCGCGAGGCCAAGCGCATCGAGCGCGATCTCGAAGCCATCAACAAAAAGCTAGGCTCCAAAGGCTTTGCGGAACGAGCACCCAAAGAGGTGGTTGAAGAATCACACCAGCAAAAAAATACGTTGGAAGAGGCTTTGGTGCGCCTCTCGCAAGCGCGTGAACTGGCAAGCGAGCTCAACGCCTGAAGGATCACGGTTCTGAGCCGAGCTAAGGACTCCCGCCGCAGCTCGGACCTAAATCAAAGCCGGTCGATGGTGCCTTCATCAAACGCGAAGCAACTGTGCGTGTGTATGTCGCAGTGTCGGGCGGAATCGTGTCGGTGGGGTTGTTGCGATTCCATAGACTGACAAATGCACGAATGCTGTTGCCGGCGAGATCGATGGCGCCATCTCCATCGAATGTAAAGTGCACGCTATCGGAGTTGCCAAACCACCGGTAGTCGTTCTTCTCCATCGTTCGCCTCATCGAGGACCAGTTCTGCAAGTCTAGCGCGAGCCCTGACTCGTGCGGACTCGTGCCTGGAGCCGCCGCAAGTGAGATGCCGCAGCGGCCGCGCTGATACCAACGATAGAGCATGTATTGCTGAGGCAACGAGCGCAGGGCGGAGGTCACCTGTACGCCCGACTTCTCTTTCGCGCTTTCTCTCAGAGACTGCGCAGCGATGGTTTGCAAGTAGGGAAACACCGAATCGTCGATCGTGACCCCATCAATGGCGTCGATGCGCTCCATATGGCCGGGGTTCATACAGTTCACCTCTGCGATAAGTTGCTCCGACAAGCCGAGCACTGACGCCGTGGTGCAACGATTGATGTAAGCACCAAACACCGTGTAGTCCCCCTTGGGTGTGCGGGTCGCGGTGCGAAGCTCGTCTGCGTCGAGCTCGTCTGCGTCCGGGGTAGCACGCTCCGACGCGCACCCCATGTAGGCCGCTGCCATCACTGACAAACCCAATGCCCACCTGCGGTTTCGCGACATGGAGGCAGAAAGTCGCGAGTGTTGCATTCAGGTAGGATGACATGAAATTCGGCGTGCGCCATCTTGGCAGTATGTTCAGTGGGCGTGACACCTACACGGGTTCCATGAAGCTCTATGCCCCCCTCCCCTGCGTGTGATGCGCGCACTCTACAATTGCGCTCGCAGCACGCTTACGGTGAGCTGATGCCCCTCGAGCTCTAATGCCGTACTCCAACTCCCTTCAGGCGCCGGCGTATCAAGCCAACTTGTGGCCAGCACCTCAGCCATGACAACCGCGCGATCAGGTGCAAGCATCGCGAGCGCCTCTGGAGTAGCCGAGACATGCAGCACGATACGGTCGGCGAAATCCATGCCGGCCTCTTTGCGTGCAGATTGCACCTTGGATTGAAACTCACGTACAAATCCCTGGCGGCGCAGCTCATCGGTAAGGCGCGTGTCGAGCACCACCACACCGGTGCGATCGCCCGCGGCTGCGTAACCCTCCACGGTCTCAAAGGCCACGTCCAAGTCGTCGGGTGCAAGGCTGATGTGGTTCACGATGAGTGTGGCCGAGTAGGCTTGGGAAATCGCTTCGGCAGCCTGCGCAGAGGAGAATGTGGCCATATGCGCTTTGATGGCCTGCGCCTCCTTGCCCAAGCCGCGCGCGCCCAAGGCTCGAAAATTCGGTTTCAGTGCATAGCTCACGTATTTAGACGTGTCGCTCTCGGGCACAACTTGCACGGTATGCACATTGAGCTCCTCCGCGATCAGATCAGTGTACATCGCAACCTCATCGCGTAACTTGCGATCGGCCACCACCAGAAGCGCGCTCGCCAGAGGCTGCCGCACCTTGTGCTTTGACTGCGTGCGCACCTGCAAACCCAAGCTCACCAAACTACGCACGGCACTCATCCGCGCAGCAAGAGCCGAATCCAGGTCCGCATGGACCACCTTCGGCCAAGTCGCCAAGTGTACCGACATGGGCGCAGTGGCATCCACACTTGCCACCAGGTTTTGATACATAGACTCGGCCGCAAAAGGCGTAAAGGGCGCAAAGAGCTTCGCGCACGTAACGAGTGCATCATACAAGCACATGTAGGCAGCAGCTTTGGCCGAATCGTCCTCTCCTACAGGGCTCCAGAATCGACCGCGCGCGCGGCGCACGTACCAATTGGAGAGCGACTCCACAAAGCCCGCCAACTGCTGACTGGCGCCGTATGCATCAAACCCATCGAGCCTCAGGGTGCTGTTTTTTACCGTGGCTGCAAGCTCGGCTTTGAGCCAGCGATCCAATTCCGTGTATGCCGGCTCGGCCATGGGCGCGCGCGGGTCGAAGCCATCGAGGTTCGCGTAGATGGTGAAGAAGGAATACACGTTGCGAAGTTTGAGCAGCGTCTCCTTCTGCAACATGCGCACATTGCCCAAGCTGTGGCGTGTGTTGGACCAAGGCGGATTGCCAGCCAAGAAGAACCAGCGGAATGCATCGGCGCCAGGTGCGGGCGTGCTGAGGTCGAGCACACGCACACGCTCGCCTGCGGGCAGCCAGGGCACGTCCACCACTTTGACATCGGGGCGTGCCGTAGGCGCAAGTCCCAAGGCATCGCGATCGGAGGCCGCCAAAATGGCCGCGCGTCGGCGCAATTTCTTTGCGACTTGTACCTTAAGGCGTGCGGTTCCGCCGGGGCCTGTAAGCTGCACTTCGGCACCTTCCGCAACGTCGAGCCCTTCTAGATCTTCACGTGCTATCTGCACATATCCGAATTTTTCAACATTGGCAGCGTCGCCTGCAAGCACCGCGAAGTCGAGCGCAACCTCACTCATGATCACATCGGGCGGGGTGTAATTTCCCTTCGATTTGCTCTCTTTTTTGCCTTCTTTGTCGCATACATGCCCGAGCACCACGCAGGTTTTAAAGGGGCGTGGCACGGGTGCCGAGCTGCCCAGGCCATAGCGTGCGCACGTGGCGTCATCGAACACCATCGTGCCCACGGCGAGCAATGTGTAGAACCAGCCGCGCGTTTGGTCGACGGCCTCCGAGATAAAAT
>JAYWGD010000250.1:0-6021 GCA_043778435.1 Myxococcales bacterium
CTTGCAGAACGCGCCCATCATGCGCTTGCGCAGCTGGACGAAGCCTTTCTTGGTACTCTGCACGCATGGGCATTCCGTTTGCTAAAAGACTATCCAAACGAATCGGGATTGGGGCCTAGGGTGCGGATTGCCAACGACTCCGAACTAGAAGAGGTGTCTCGATTGGCCTTCCACGACATGCTCACGCTTGCCTCTGCGCGCGGCGAGTCCGCCGAGCTTGCGCGCGCCACGTCGGCCATGGGCGGAGCATCCGTGTTGCATCGAAGCATGGCGCGCGCGCTCGAGACATTGACAGAGCTGGGCGTGGCCCCGCTGTCGCTGCAGTTGCCGGACGAGCTGCAAGCCCTCGAGCAGATTGAGTTCCTGTTGGCACGCGCGGTGGGGTCTTTGGATGCGAAGAGCGCAGCCTCCGTGTTCGCAGCGCTGGGCCCGGATGCGGGGATAGAGGAGCCAAGCTCGGCTAGACCGAAGAGCGGATCGTGGCCGGGGAGCAAGTCGGCGCTAGAGAATCTCGATCTTGCGGCGCTTCGTGTTGCGCTCGGCGGCGCGACTTTGTCCTCGGCCATTCAGATGTTGAACGCCGCGCGGCGCCATGCGCACAAATACGCCGAGTCCTGTGTTTTTGCTCGTCGTTGGCTTAGCGACTTTTCTCAACGTCAAAGCCTCCACTTGGCGCAATCGGGCATTGCGAGCTTTGGGGAAATCATCGCGCAATGCCGTGCGCTGCTGCGAGATCATCCTCACATCGCCGACGAGGTGGCGGCGCGGTACGACGTGCTGTTGCTCGACGAGGCGCAAGACATGTCGCGCGCCCAGGCCGATGTGGTGTCGCTCATCTGGCATCGCGCGCATGAAGAGCGATCGCCCGGAGAGATTCCAAGCTTTGCACAAGTGCGCGCGCGTGGGCTCTTTGTGGTCGGCGATCGTAAGCAATCCATCTACGGATTTCGCGGTGCGGATGTTCGTGTGTTCGTAGACATGTGTGTGCAGATTGCAGGCGATGAAGCGCGCGAGGCTTTTGGGGTGCGTGGGCCAACGGCGGCGCCAGCCACCGGCTCGTTTCTCACCATTCGCCCGAACTACCGCAGTGCGCCGGCCGTGTTGGACTTTGCAAATGCATTCTCCGCCAGCCGCTTTGCGCTCGCACAAGCCGAAGGCGACGCGCCGGGGCAACCAGACGCCGATGTTCGGTATCTACCAAGCACCGACGACTTGCTCTATCCCGACAGTGCGGCTGCGCGCCCGGTGCCCGAACCTACGTGGCTGCGGGCAGCGGACAAGAATGCCTTGCCCGTCGCGGTGGCTTCGGCGATTCGTACCGATATTGTCGACCGTGCCATACGGCCTGATCGCATCGCCGTTCTTGCCTACCGACGCGCCGACTTGATCCCCATCGGGCGCTCGCTCACCGACTTCGGCGTCGCATCTGTGCAGACCTCACGCGATTTCTACCAGGCGCCTATCGTTGGTGATTTGCTGGCGCTTCTACGAGTTGCGCGCGACCCTCAGGATCGAATGGCGGCGCTGTCGGTGCTGCGTGGCCCCTGCACCGGCTTGCTCGATGCCACGCTCTTGTCGCTCACGGAAATCGCCGAACGGGGGCCACTCATTCATGGCGACTATCCGGCGCGGCTAGCGTCTGCTGGCGTCTCTCAGGATGAATGCATGCGCTATGCACGCACGTCGGAGGCGCTAAAGATTGCAGCGGAGAGGGTGAGCGATGCGTCTCCGTATGCGTTGCTTCGTGCGTTGATAGAGTCGCTCGATCTCGACGGGGTGCTTGCGCAAATGCCCGATGGCCCAGAGCAACTTGCCAACATGCGCAAGCTTCTCCGAGCCTCTCTGGCCGACAAGAGCGTGGTCCGTTTTGTCGATCGCGTGTTGGTGGAGCGAGATCGGGCCACGCCCGAGGAAGAAGCGAGCCTCTCCGGCTCTGTGGGGACCGCAGTGCAGTTGATGACGGTGCATGCGAGCAAGGGCCTCGACTTTGACGCTGTTTACTTTGTTTACTCCACCCGACGTTCGCGAGCTGACGCAGGTGGTTGGATGGTGTCCAAGTTGTCTGCTGGAGGCGCGGTGCTGTTTCCCAAATGGGCCGGGGACAAGTCTTATGCTTACGCGCCGCTCTCGATGGTCCAGGCGCAGCGCGCATCGGCGCTGCAGCGCGATCAGGAAGACGCGCGAAAAGCCTATGTAGCGACTACGCGCGCGCGCGACCAGCTCACGCTTGTCGGCGTGTTGCCGCCCGAGCGCACGAGCAAAAAGGCGCTGCCGCCAAGTGATGAATCCGCGCTGCTCGCTCTCGCCGAGGCCGGACTTGTGCGCGTGCAGGAGGCTGCGGATACCGAGGTATCCACCGTTGTCTCGTTGCATCGAGAGGTGCTCACGCTGCCGCGAGCTTCGAGTTCTCTGCCGGTATGGAAACATATGCAGATTGCACCTACAGCCTTGGGAGATTTTGCCCGGTGCGAGCGACTGTTCTCGCTGCGGCATGTGTTGGGTGCGGCGCCGCTGCGCGTTTCGAGCGAGTTGCATGCACCCCGTTTGCACCCCGCCCCAAGCCTGCCTCCCACTCAGGATGCCGCGCAGCAGGGCGTGGTGCTCCATCGTGTGCTCGAGCACCTGCCGGCCGAAGAGTTTGGTGCGCCCCATCGAGACACTGTGGAGGCCTTGCTCGCGCGTGAGGGGATCTCGGAGGGTGACCCGAGCCAAGCTGGCATGGTGCAGCATCTGTTGGCCTTCGTGGGTGGAGCCTTTGCCGCCGACTGTCGAGCACGGGACGCCACGCTGCATCGTGAATTGCCCTTTGTACTCACGCTCGAAGATCGAGGTCGTGTGCTTGAGCTTCGCGGCACCGCCGATCTGGTGATTGAGCACCAAGATGGCAGCATCGACATCGTGGACTACAAGCGCGGCGCGGGGCCTCACGCAGCGCTGCACGCATTTCAGCTTGGCGTGTACGCATGCGCGATGAAGCAGCGATTTCCCAATGCGGATCGCATCCGTGCTGGGGTTGCCTTCTTGGGCGAAGGGCATGGCGAAGTACGATTCTTAGATGCCGAAGTGCTCACGATGGACGCCGAGCAATTGATGAGTCACGCCGATGGCCTGGCTCATGCGCGTGCCCGAGGACGTTTTGCACCTCGTGAGAAAGCGCAGTGCACCGCGCTTCATTGCCCTTACTTGGGCACGTGCTGGACGGGGCAGGGAGGCGGATGACGACTGCTCCACCCCGCGGTGAGTGACACAAGTTGCGCGCGTGACAGATCGCCCTCTGGTCCGGTCGCGCAGGCGAACACGACGGCTTTGGCAATGTCGCTGAGCAGCGCGCGCCGATGGTCGGAGACCTGCAATTGAAAGTGGCTGTAGGGCAGCGCGGCATCGTCTCGAACCCATCGCGAGAGCTCCCACGATGCGTGTATCTGCCAGCTTTCTCCGCGCGTCGTGTAGGCGCTGCTGCTGCTCTCCTCACTTGGGACGCGCGTCAGATCTCGGTTGGCCCACGAGAGCGAAACATTGGGCAGCAACAAGCCCCATCGAAGCGGGCTAGGGCGCGCTTGCTGCTCGATGGCGTCATAGCCCGCAGTCCGCAGCGCGGCCTCGTTCGCGGCGCTCTGCCATTCCGAGGTACTGAGCGCTGCAAGAAGCAAAGGCCATGGTGCAAGCATCATGCATCAAAGAATGCACAAGCAGGGCCAAGTAGATTCAGTTGCAAAAATGCTCCTGATCTTGTGTGTCCGCGGACAGCGCTACGCCGTCTTTGGACATACGCCTCGGTGGACTTCGAGCGCCCTGCGGAGGTCTAGGCTTGCACGCGCCAGGCTGTTCCGTTGGGGCCATCGAACAAGTCGACGCCCAGTGCCTCGAGCTCGAGGCGCACGGCATCTGCACGCGCAAAGTCCTTGGCCTCACGTGCCTCCTTTCGCTCGCGTACTTTCTCGCTGAGCATGTTTGCATCCAGCCGGCGATTCGCAAGGCGTTTGGCCTGAGTGCGAGCCTCGAAGGCGCCGGGGCCATCCTGCAAGAGGCCCAGTGCCGCAGCAGCCGCGCGGATTTTTTGCGCTGCGTAGCCATAGGCGGCAGGCAGCTCTGCCCGGACGCCGTCATCTTTCTTGTATTGCTTGAGCTCCTTCACGAGCAGCTCGCTCGCCGACTTTACGGCTTCACCAATCTCGCGAATCGCGCCCACGGTGTTCAAGTCTTGGTCCAGCTCCGACAACACGCGCTCTTGCAAACTGTCCATCAGTTTTTGGAATCCAAGCTCTTGCTTCGCGACGCGCGGCAAGATCTCTGGCTTGGCGCTTCCAGCGGCGGCGAGCAATTGGGCGATCACTGTGTACATGTATTCAATACGCTTCTCGCACTCGTCGACACCTGGAAAGTACACGCGTTTAAAGTCGCGTGACTCATCGGTTTCCACATCAAAGTTGAGTGGCCCTCGATAGTGCGCTCCGAGCAAGAACAAGCGGAAGGCCTCGGCATCATTGCGCTCCAGGACTTGCTGAATGGTCACAAAATTTCCTAGGCTTTTGCTCATTTTTTCGCCGTCTACATCCAAGAAACCGGCGTGGCACCAAATGCGAGCGAGCGGTCCGCCGAAGGCGCCTTCGCTTTGAGCGATTTCGTTTTCGTGGTGTGGAAACATCAAGTCCATCCCGCCGGCGTGAATGTCGAGCTCGGCACCCAGGTGCGTATGCGCCATGGCTGAGCATTCAATATGCCAGCCCGGTCGTCCCTTTCCCCAAGGGCTTTCGAAGCCCCAGTCGCCTTCGCTGCAACCCTTCCACAGCGCAAAGTCGGCGGCCTGCTCTTTGACTTCTCCGACCTCTACACGAGCACCCTCCTTAAGCTCGTTGAGCTTGCGGCCGGAGAGCTTGCCGTAGTCTGCAAACGAGCTGACCCGAAAGTAGACATCGGTGCCTTTGCTTGTTGCAGCCGTGTAGGCGTGGTTCTTATCGATGAGCGTTTGGATGACGCGGACGATGTCGCCAATGCTGTCCGACACCCGGGGTTCCACGTCGGGTTTGCCGCAGCCCACGCTTGCAAGTTCGGCGTCACAAGTATGGGCCATGCGAGCGCTTAGAGAGAGCGGAGACTCGCCGAGCTCCGCTGCGCGCTTCACGATTTTGTCGTCCACGTCGGTGATGTTGCGCACGTACGTGACCTGCAATCCGCGCGCTCGAAGATGTCGTGCCATCACGTCAAAGGACACGTTGGTTCGCGCGTGCCCTGCATGTGCGTGGTCGTAAGTCGTGAGCCCGCACACGTACATGCGTACGTGCCCGGGTTCGATGGGCGACAGGAGTTCGGCGGAGCGGGTGAGGGTGTTGTAGAGGCGAATTTGCACGGCGCCGCGAGCTTACACCAAAGTTGTCCTCTACACCCCAATCCCTGCGATTTTCTGATTTGCGATGCTTACGCGGCGAGCGGAAGCACAGCTTGGAGGCCACGTGGTGTGATGTTGCATTCTGCACGCATACCGCTTCGTGTGTAGGGATTTTTCATTGCGGGCTCCTTGAATGCTTTCTTCCCGCGTTCTGACAACAGTTGTGGTGCCTGAAACTCGCATTCTCAAAAGCAAGAATGTGCCCCGCGCATCTCCTGCCAACATGAGCGTTTTGCCTCGCAAAGTGGCAAAGCAGAGCCGCAGCACGGACACTGTGGATGTGATCCTCGAAGGCGCGGCTCGCGTTCTGACAGAGCACGGCTACGAGAAATTCATGACCAACTCGGTCGCAGAGCGTGTGGGCGTGAGCGTGGGATCGCTGTATCAATACTTCCCGAACAAGAACGCACTGGTCGGTGCGCTGTTGCTCAAGTTCCACGGGGCTCAATCCCTCACTTGGGGCGCGGCGCTGAAGTCGTGTAGAGGAATGCCCTTGTCCGAGGCCGCCGCGCTGTTGGCTGGGGTGGTGGTGGACTTGCACGCGCGTGATCCGCGCCTGTCGCGTGTGCTCGCGCATGAGCTGCCACGCGTTGGCGAGCTGTGCGATATCCTGGTATTTTTAGGCACGAACATCA
>JAYWGD010000251.1:0-2165 GCA_043778435.1 Myxococcales bacterium
ATCACCAGAGGCCACACAAGGTAGAACTGTTCTTCGATGGCAAGGGACCAAGTGTGCGCCGTCCAGCGGAGCATCTTCTCGTCGAAGATGAGCGCGTAGTTTTGCAGAAACAGCCACGACGTCCAGGTCGGAATGTCGCTGTAGGCATGCAGTGCGAGACACACCAACGTGCCGACCATGAGCATGAGGTAGTAGATCGGAAAGATGCGCAGCACGCGACGCATCCAGAACAACTTTAGGCGCTCGAAGCGAGGCTTTGCAGACTCGCGCACCAAGCCTCGGGTGATGAGGTAGCCGCTGAGTACGAAGAACAAATCCACGCCCGTCCAGCCCGCTTGCAGAAAGTTCTTTAGCAACGGCACGCGTTCCGTCATCGGGAACGAGAAGTGATCCATGAGTACGAGGAGCACTGCGAACCCGCGCAAACCGTCGAGCGCGGGGAGCGCAACATGCGCCTTGGTGGGGTCGGTGCCTATGGCCGTCATGGCTGTGCTCCGCCGGCAAACAACTCGGGGGAAACACGCGCGGGCTCGCGCAGCCACATCCCACCGGGCAGCAGATGATAGCCCCAAGAACGAATGTCGCTGAGGTCTTGGTCGCGAAGATCCGAGAGCTCGACGATCAGATCTGGCCGGTTTTTCCCAATGCTAAACGCGTAGTCCCACTTGTCGTGACCGGGTGAGAACACGCCCTTGGGAGGCAGATGCGCCACGTGGGCGTCGCTTTTGCCGAGCAAGTCTTCGGTCGGGCGATCGGAGAAGTAAGGCGTGGCGCCGGCCGCCATCACGGCAATGCGGAAGTCGGTCGGCGTGTGATCGCGCAGCGTGAGCCCAAGCCGCGCGTACTGCTCCTCATCCTTGTATTGTGCAGCATTGTTCTTCGCCCAGGTGGCGAGCGGCTCGGCCTGGCCCAGCCCCCAAACTGCGGCGAGCAGCACGGTGGCGAACGCGGGCGTGAACGAAGTGAGCGAGGTCTGAAGACCCGCCGCCGCTCGCTGCTGCAAGGGCTCCAGCGCAGGGAAAACAGAAGGCGCAAGCCATGCGGCCGAGAACAGAAAGGTGCTGAGTGCCAAGACTTTTTGGCTCAGTTGAATGGTGTGAGCGATGCCGGATTCAGGGGCGAGCGCGGCCCAAATCATGGCCACCAATCCGGCCGAGGAGGCGACCATCAGCGCAGGGCGAAAGCGCAGGAATACTTGCGAAGGGGAGGTATGGGCGAGCGCCTCTGCCAAAAGACCAAACACCAGAGCGGAAAACAACGGCATCACCGCGCTCCAATATCGATTCGCATAGAGCATGAACTCCCACGCGTCGCCTCCCACATACACGGCGTACGCGGCTTGCGTGAGAACCAGGACGGCGATGAAAGCGAGCTCGTGAGCGGCTCGCAGTGCACGTAAGCTTTTGACGCCCAACGCCCAAGCAGATGCCGCAACAACGGCCAATGGAATGGGTGCATGATACCCGCAAAACTGCAGCGCAACAAACACGCCTCGCTTGATGCGGGCCAAAGCAGAGATGTGCGCGAGCTTGAGATAGTAGGTATTGGGCAGCGATTCGCCGTAATATCCGCGTCTAAAAACGAGCTGCGTACGCACCGCAACGAGCGTGGGGACCAAAACCGCGAAGAACAAGAAGAGGCCTCGTTTGCCGCCGCGCCTCCACCCTGCATAGAGCGCCGCAAGACCCAACATGAGCACGGCATCCGAGCGTAGCAACACAGTCACGGCCCCAACCAGCGCAAGTCCCACCGTGTGTTGTATGCGCGACGTCGGACCATGGCAAAGCGCGAGGTAGGCAAGGCCACCTGCGCATGCGGCCACGGCGCCGACCTCCATGCCGCGTATGCTCCAGAAGTTGAGAGAGTAACAACAGAGCGTGGCGGCCGCGGCCACGGGAGCAACCCAAGGTACCGTGCTGATGCGCGCGGCGATCTTGAAGCTGAACCAAGCAGAAACCCACACCAGCACAAGACCGCTGAGCATGATGGGCAGCGAGACAAGAGCATCGCCCAGCCCCAACTTGTGAACAGCAGACATCCACAGCGTCCACGCGAGGTTGGTGTAACCCTCCACAGGCGTCTCGCCGCGGTTCCAGTTCAGCCCATCGCCACGCGCGAAATTGCGTGCATAACGCATGGAGATCATGGCGTCCTCGAACAGCACA
>JAYWGD010000252.1:0-2155 GCA_043778435.1 Myxococcales bacterium
CTATGCATGGATGGTGCCTATGTGTTTGCGCATTACGCCGCTGCGCGAAAGTGGGATCAACGCATGCGCAAAGACTTGTCGGGTGTGGACCACGTGGAACGTGATGCCACCGGGGAGCGCGCCACCGTGGTCACGGCCAAGGGCACTCGCTATACCTTTCGCAAACGAGACAACGGCATTTGGGGCATGACGATGTTCACAGCCGACCTGATGAGCGAGGCCGCGCGATCTGCCCAAGATCTGCGCATGTTGCAAAGCGCAGCAGACGACTACGCGCGGCGTGCCACAGTCAAAGCACAAGCACAAGCACAAGCCGACTCAGGTGCCGAGCTGCACCGGCAACCCTAAGGCCTTCCACCCTGGACGTGTGCAGCTGCCAAACGCATCCGATCGCCCATCCCAGCCCGCGGACATATTGCGCACATGGGTGTATCCTGCATGATGCATCACGCGTGCCGCTGCAGCCGATCGGGCGCCACGCGCACAGCCCACCACGACCTGGCTGCCGATGTGCAACGCTCGCTGTATATGCCGCAAAAAATCAGGGTCTGGGAGAAGGCCCTGCTTCGTACGCAACGCAAAGGGAATATTTAGTGCGCCGGGCACATGGCCCTCGACAAATTCATCTTCGGTCCGCACGTCCACGTATTGCCACCCCTCAGCGAGCAACGCCAAAACCTCATCGGGCGAGCACTCGAGCACCTCGTCAGCGTGCGGCAAGATTGTCTGCTCCTGCGGGTTGAGATAGGTTTGAAGTGGACATGAAGCGCACGTCGGTCATCCTACTCACATCGCTGATGCTCAGCTGCAAGTCCAAGTCACTCGAGCCGCTTCTGCTAGCCGACGGCGCCCCACTTCCCGCAGCCTCGCTTCACACGAGCAAGCCGCCCGCGCAGCTTACGGCAGCACCCAAGCCCCCATTGGATGTGCTTTGGGAATCCGTGCATACCGAAAGCAATGTGGTGCGTGCGCAACTGCGCGGAGGCGGCATGGCCGACCTTAGTGTGGATGCCGACCTGCAGCGATTTTCCGAGCGTGCACTCGCAGCCGCCAAACTAAAAACGGGCTCGGCGGTGGCCCTTGAGGTGCGCACCGGTCGCGTGCTGGCGTTTGCGTCTTTCCCGGTCGCAACCGCCGCAGGGGCCGTGCATCAAGCCACGCTTGCTACAGCGCCCGCTGCCAGTGTGTTCAAAGTTGTGACCGGAACGGCACTGATGGAGAGCGGCAAAGTTGGGCCCCAGACCGAAGAATGTTTTGCGGGCGGAGGCGGCCAAAAGCTCACCGAACGCGACCTCGTGGTGGACTCCGATCGTGACCACATTTGTGTCACACTGGCCCATGCCATGGGCCACAGCACCAACGCCGTGTTTGCCCGTTTGGCGCAGCGACATGTGCCGCGCGACAAGTTGCAAAACGTCACCGACCGCCTTCGCTTCACCCGCGAGCTCGGGCTAGATGTACCTCTGCAACCCAGCAAATACACGCCTCCTGCCGATGATGCCGGCTATGCGCGCACCGCCGCGGGATTTTGGAACTCCACGCTTTCCGCCCCTCATGCAGCATGGTTGTCGGCAGTGATGGCCAATGGCGGAACCGCGCCAACCCCGTGGCTTATCGCGCGGGCGACACGCGATGGTGCCGCCCCCTACGAGCATCAGAGCGCACAGGCCGCGGCAGAGCCCATTGTGGCGCCTGAAGTGGCTGCAGCGGTGACCGAGATGATGCGCACCACGGTGACCGACGGCACGGCGCGCAAAGCGTTTCACGATGGCGCGGGCCGGTCGTTTCTCGGTGATCTTTCGGTGGCGGGCAAAACGGGCACGCTCACCGATCACGAGAACAAGGTGTATTACACATGGTTCACAAGCTTTGCGCCCGCGGGCGCCACGCCCGAAGTGGAGCCCATCGCCGTGGCTGTGCTGGCTGCGAATGGGCCCAGCTGGAAGGTGAAAGCCAACGTGATCGCGCGCGAGATTTTGCGGCACGCCTTTGCACAACGGCATGTGCAAGGCGTGCTCTCGAGCGCCGTACCCGCCTACGAAACGCCAGATCCAACGAAACGCGTAAAAAGCGCGACAGCCGAAAAAAAGCGCTAAATTGCTCGTCGAACGAATGTGCTATGCGCGTGGCTTATGACGACACGCATCGATGGCCG
>JAYWGD010000253.1:0-2155 GCA_043778435.1 Myxococcales bacterium
ACCGAGCTGGCTGGTGTCGCTGGCCCAAGCGCCATCTTCGCGCGCACCGGTGGCCGAGGTGTTGGGTGCCGATGCCATGCTTGGCGAGCTGGGCAAACGGTGGCCTCAGTGGTTGCGCCTCGCGCCCGCGATGCCTGCGCTCGATGCGGTGGTGTCGGTCTCGCCCGGCGTGCAAATTCCCTCGCGTGCAAGTGCTTGTTTGCGCAATCCTACAGCGCTTGCGGAGAACTTGATGCATGTGGACACGGAGCACCTGGATGTGCTGCGCGCCGTCTCCGAGTTGCATACTGCAGGCAATCTGCGCATCGGCGTGACCGTACCTCCTGCATCGAGCGCACTGCGCGGTGGCATGCCTTACCGCCGTGCGACGTTGGACACGATGGCGGCAGTGCGGCCATCGTCCGCCGGGATTCCCAAAGTGGTGGCGCCGGTGTCGTCAGTAGCGTCACCGCCCAGCGTGCGTGCTGCGGCCAAAGCCTCCAGCGAGGCTCCGCCGGTGCGAGGAACATTGGCTCCTACCACGGTCGCGCAACCCGCTGTTGTCCAGCCAAAGAACTTTCGTGGCACCTTGATGGGCTTTGGTTCTCGCGTGGCCCTGGACGGTGCACTGGACGGCGCACCGGCAGTGGTGATCGTGAATGCCCCGCTCGAACCACCGACCCCCCCTTCAGAGCCCGCGGCCATGAATACCGTCTCGGTGCCCGCGGCTGTGCCACTTCGTGAGATTCTTCGCTCTGAAGTGCCGAGTTCGGGCGAGGAGCCGCAAACCGCTCGGTCTCAAAGCCTTGCCGCAACCTCTGGTAGTGAGCTGGTCTCGCGTATCGCACCCAACACTGATCTCTCTCGCCCGACGATGTCTGCGCCCCCGGCGGGCTCCACGCCGCGCCTGCCAGAGAACGAGCCTTCGGTGGTGGTGCTCGCGAGTGTGCCTCCTTCGTCGCGCACCTCGGGCATTGTGCGCGATGTGGCGGCGGGTGCTGCGCGTGACGCCAATGTTGCCAACGATGCCGCGTTGGCCACGTCCCGGCTTTTGGCACCCACTTCCGCGCCACCATCCGATGCGCCTGCGCCTGTGGATCATTCGTTGCAGGCGCCTAATTCGGGCCTTGGTCCTGGCCTTGCCGCCTTGGTCTCCGAGGCGCCGTTCGAGCGAACGCGTGGCGCAATGATGGATACCTTTGTCAGCGAGCGCAAAGCCGGGAAGGGGCCGCTGTTTGCCATCTTCGGAGGGAGTTTGCTGGTTGCAGCGTTGGCGGGTGGGTGGAAATTACATACAATGCGCGCGGCTCCTGCGGCACCAGAAAAGCCCGTTGTGGCGACATCGGATCCTGCGCCGTTGTTCCCTGCGCCCGTGACCGAGGCCTCTGCGGTGGTCATTGCCGACGCGGCAGCACCTATGGTGGAGAACGTGGTCGCTGCGGAGATCAAAACGGTTGCCCCTGCAGATACGCGCCCCCTGTGGACACATCGCGAGTTGGAGGTGGCCCTGGATCGAGGCTTACAACGCCGTGTTGTGGAGGAAGGCTTGCGTTTGGTGGCGGTGCATCCTGACGACGCATTGGTTTGGGAAATGCTAGGTGTGGCCTATAAGTCGCAGGGAAAACGCGACGAGGCAAAGCAAGCGTTTAAGACTTGCGCTGAGCATGCCAAGGGCAACGCGCGCGCCGAGTGTTTGGCGTTTGGCAAGTAGTTCCCTCGCTCTTCGCTTCAACTCGAGAGATATTTTCCTGCCACGTCCGAAATATACTTCTTGGGCAATTGTCATGCCCGCTCAGAATTGTCTCTGATAGGCTCCGATCAAGAATTGCATGCGGCCAGAAGTCGGATCCATCGTCGCGGAAAAATACCGCGTGGAACGTGTCCTTGGGGAAGGGGGCATGGGCGTTGTGGTCGCCGCGCGCCACGTACAGTTGGAGCAGCTGGTTGCGCTCAAGTTTTTGTTGCCAGAAGTGGCGGCACGCCCAGATGTAGTCGAGCGATTTCTGCGCGAGGCAAGGGCTGCCGCCCGAGTGCAAGGAGCGCATGCCGCACGCGTGCTCGACGTAGGGCAAGATGCCCACGGTATGCCCTACATGGTGATGGAGTACCTCGAGGGCGAAGACCTCGATCAGATGCTTGCGCGCGAGACCAAGCTGCAAGTGCCGGAAGCTGTTTA
>JAYWGD010000254.1:0-2154 GCA_043778435.1 Myxococcales bacterium
TGTCTCGCCACCACATGCTTTGCTGGCGGCAATGCGGCCAAGCATGCGCGGAAGACGACTGGACTCCGCGCCGTAGGCGGTTTGGCTTCCGACCTCTTCGTGATCGAACAGCGCCATCACCACCACATGCGACGGCGTTGTCTTCGCCAAGTTGCAGAGCGCTATCGTGGCCGCATGCGACATCGCGAGATTGTCTAAGCGTGCAGAGTACAAGAACTCACCGCTCATGCCACCCATGGTGGGCGACAGGAGATCGTAGAGCATCAGATCGAAGCCCATCACATGGCGCGCATTGAGCCCCGCAATGCGCGCAAGAGTCTCGATGAGCCCGATGCCGCCCTCTAAACCCGCAACAGGTGCCAAGTGCTCCTGACGGTTGAGCACCACCCCACGCTCGTTCACTTCGCGATCGAGATGAATGGCCAGCTGCGGAATGCGGCACACAGGCGCGTCCAACCGTACCAAGTGGTTCTTGATCGTTCCGTCGCCAGCATCGAAGCTAAGCTTTCCCGCAACCCCCAGATCTCGGTCTAGCCACGAGTTGAGTAGTGCTCCGCCATAAACCTCAACGCCCCATTGCGTGTATCCTTCACGCACGTAATCGAACTGAGGTTTCAGCCTCAGATTGGGGCTGTCGGTGTGTGCTCCGACGATGCGAAACCCAGAAGGGTTGGCGGGCAGAAGGATACCGTAAAGGCTCGAGTCTCCGCCGCGTACGATGTAGCGACCTGGTGCGAGCACGCTCCAGTCACTGTCTTCCAAAAGGGGCTCGAAGCCCGCGTCACGCAGACGTGACTCGGCTTGAACCACCGCATGAAACGGGGTGGGGCTGGCATGCAAAAAAGCGATCAGATCGGAAAGTACCGCGTCGGCCATGGCCGGAGAGCGATACCACCGATCTGACAAAAGCCGAAGAACTCGGCACGCCATCCCATGGCTCAGTAAAACTGAATCGGCTGCTGCTTGCTCTTGGCACGAACCACACCAGCCTCAGCTTGAGCACCGGTGATAGATTTGTAAAGCGAATCGAGCTGAATGTTGCCAGCGATGTAGAACGTAGGAGCTTGTACCGTCGAGAAAAACGGGTTCCCATAGGAGCCATCGTCCGCGATGATGTTCCGTGCCATGTAGTAGCCCAGCTCGGGTGTAAGCCAATCGTTCAGATGGTAGTCGAGCCACAATGCGAAGTAAGTGGTTTGCCGCGTCTTCGAGCGGTCAGGCAAGCGAGTCGAGCTACCCGTGGATGCGCTTCCGTCGAGGACTTGCGGGGTGTCGGTAAACTGATAGGGGAACAAACTGGTCGCGTTAAAAAACAATCCTGGACTCCAATCGCCCCATTCAATGGTGCTGATCAAACTCAGGGCCACAATGTCGCGTGGGTTCCCTAGTCCGGAAACCTGGCTCCCACACGCGCCTGCGCCGCCGCCGAAACACTGCTGTGGAAACGAACGGTCGTCAGTCGCTCCAGCCGTGCTGTACTCATACAAGGGGCGTGAGTATGTGCCCACAACGATAAGCGCCAACTCACCACCAAGCACATGTTCAAAAGACGTCGACAGCTGTCCGCCGAGGCTCGGCGTGGCATAGAGTGTGCGCGCACGAGACGCTTTTGAGGTCGGTGCACCAACTCCGACAAAGGGCTGGAACTTTACTTTGGCGCCCAGAACACCAAACGGCTTGATGGCTGAATAAAACAACTGAACGTTGGTGTCGCCAACCTCAATCTCGTTCCTATTTGTATTCAGGTCTGATTCGGTCCATTCGTAGTTGAGCGCGATACGGCCGCGTAGCTGAAAGCTCTTTGAAAGACGATATCGAGGCGAAAAGCTGAGAGAGGTTGCAACCGTAGGGTTGGTCGACAACTGAGAACTCGGCAGCAAGGTGTTAAGAGACGCCGCGCCCGCGGTGAGAAACGCTGAGCTTCCGGCCCACGCGTCAATCCATTGGGTCTTTTTCTCAGGCGCGGGCGCGGGAGCCGCTACATCCACTGCAGCAGTGGGGCCTGCGGTGGAACCCAAGTTGACGGGAGCAACGGTCACGTTTCCCGATGCTGGTGCGGCAACGACCGAATCACCCGCGGGCGCAGCTCTTACTGGCGGGTTCGCGGGAACAACAGGGTCCGCGCCGCCGGGTGCTTGCGCGTGAGCCGACGCG
>JAYWGD010000255.1:0-5978 GCA_043778435.1 Myxococcales bacterium
CTTTGGGGGGGCGTCGCCCTGCACATAGGACCATTCGCCGTCTGCTTCGACGCTCAGATAGCGCGCCGCTTGAGGGGTACGAATACAGGCGTGGCGTTCGCGTCGCGGCGCTGTGTCCGCGCCAATATCAAACAAGCCGCGAGTGGCGCGGAGGGAGCCAAGTTGAAGCACCCGTCCGTCCTGTTCGGGCGTATCGATGAGCTGCTTGAGCGCGTGCGCTCGCAAAGGCGCCAAACAAAGAAACGCGCCCGATGCAGAAGCAACAAGGCGCGTAACTCGCATGGCGCGGAAAGCGCTACTGAACCCAGCCTTGGGCAAGGGTGCGGTTCTCGTCGCGAAACGAAACCTCAATCTTAGAGGCGTCCACAATGCGGACCACATATCCGTCACCGAACTTGTTGTGCTTCACGAGCTCACCTGCAGCAAACTGGCCTGTGATCTTGTAGGCGGTAAATGATCGCGCGTCCTGGCCCGCGACTGTTTTCTCCCACGCATCGAGGCGTGCGTGCTTGGAAGCTTCTCCGCGTGCAGCAGCTGCAGCACGCGTGGCGCTCGCCGCGGTGCGCTTTGGCGCTTTGCCTGCGTTCGCCGCTTTGACGGCCTTGGTGCCGGGTGCATCCGCCTTGTAGTTGTGTGTAGACTTGCAGGTCTTGCACTCTACCTTCACCGGCTTGGCACCAAGCATCGCCACCACACGGTGATGCAAGACCAGCTTGCACTTCGTGCACCAAGCAAACGTTTCGCCGCCAACTTTGAGATCCGTGGTCATCTAGGACGACACCGTACCACGGAATACCATCTTGGCGCCCAGTAAGTAGCGCGACATCGCTCAGGCCGTTGGGGAGATGCTCACAACGAATGTCCGCCCGTGGGCTTGCGGTTGCTTCGCCCAAGCGAATTGATCTCGAGGCGCGCGCGGTAAGTATCTGAATTCATGCGTCATGCAGGTACTTGCTGAACTCGACGAGCAGTGCCTCGGTTGTCCTCAGCCGGGCGGAGCATCAACCCGCAGTCGTGGCGTTGTGATCATTGTTTGACTCAGAGATTGCCCACGGCGCCTCATTTGCTTAGAGATTGTGGCCATGAATGATGACCTGGCTCCAATGACCGGTGATGCTCGCCGGCGCCGCGACGCGCTCAAGCGTATCGCGGCGTCGGCGGGAGTGTTCGGCGCTGCGGCGTTGGGGGCGCGTGCCGTTTACGACCGAGGCGGACTTGCCGCCGGGACTGCACAGCACTCCGGTGTATCCCGCACCTATCCCGGAGGCCTGCTTTTGGGCGCCCCCGATCTTGTCATCTCGCGCGGCAAGGCGGACGAAGTCGGCGCGTATCCCAAGCCCGATGAGATCGTGAAGAAGGCCGTGGAGGCAATGGGCGGGATGAAGCGTTTTGTCAGCCGAGGCGATGTGGTGGTGATTAAGCCCAACATTGGTTGGGATCGCATGCCAGTGCACGCGGCGAACACCAACCCCGAGGTGGTGGCCTCGTTGATTCGCTTGGCGTTCGATGCTGGCGCCAAAACGGTGCGTGTCGCGGATGGCTCTTGCAACGATGCCAACCGCTGCTTTCAGCGCTCGGGCATTTGGAAGGCTGCGAGCAAACTTGGGGCAGAGGTGGTGCTGCCGGCCGAGCACCGTTATCGCACGATGCGCCTCAAGCAAGAAGTGCTCGATGAGTGGCCCGTGTTCACCGCGCTCATCGATGCCGACAAGATCATCAACGTGCCTGTTGCCAAACATCACAACCTTGCAAAGTACACGGGTGCTATGAAAAATTGGTACGGAGTGCTTGGCGGAAGGCGCAACCGATTGCATCAAAATATTGATGTTTCTATAGCAGATTTGGCAACATTTATGCGCCCGACGCTGACCGTCATCGATGCGATCCGCGTGCTGATGCGCAATGGCCCGCAGGGCGGAAACATCGACGATGCCAAAGACATGCACACCATTATCGCAGCGGTGGACCAGGTAGCCGCCGATGCACTTGCGTGCAGTCTCATCGGTCAGAAGCGCGAGAACATTGCGTACCTTGCCATGGCCGATACGCGCGGCATTGGCACATCGCGATATGAGCAGTTGAAAGTGGTTGAAGTATGACCTTTGGCCTCGGTACAGTCGGGCTGCGTCTGCAAATCCGAACGCCAGGCTTCGGAGCTGGCGCGAGCGTTGGCGTAAGATTGGATGCCAACGGAATGAACGCGCAGGCCGCGGTGCCTTATCACGCCGAAGTCGATCCGATCCCGTGGAAGACCGGAGCGCCCGGAGTTGTACCCGCGCTCGATACGGTGACAAGAAGTGTGCAAATCGCACATATGCAAAATGCATCTTTCGACCTGTCGTGCGCTTCAGGCCATCGGATTCTTGCGTCGACGAATGTGGTTGCACCAACTGCGCCGTGGATACCTGCGTGGCTGAGTGCCAAGTTTAAACCAAAAAAGTTGCCTGGTTCAGGCCTTGCACCGCGTAAGAAGATCGTCGCGCTCAAATGGCTGCGCCGTATCTCGCAAGTCGCCTTCTTTGTGTTGTTTATGTACCTGCTGGTTGAGACGGGGTTTCGTGGTGACAAGTCTTCGGCCAGCGATGCGCCCGTGCGCTTGCCCCATACGGTAGAAGCGTTTTTGCTTGTCGACCCCTTCGTGACGGCCATGACGGCGCTTGCTTCGCACACCGTGTATTATCCACTCATGTGGAGCCTTGGCCTCTTGGCGCTGACGCTCGTGTTTGGGCGCGTGTTCTGCGGGTGGATCTGTCCATTTGGCACGCTGCATCACTTCTTTGCATGGATCTTGCCGTCGCCTAAAGGCCGAGGCGCATCGCGGGTGGAAGCCAACAAGACGCACACGTACCAACGTGTGAAGTATTACTTGCTATGGGCATTTTTGACCTCTGCCTTGGCTGGAAGCGCCATTGGTGGCCTGTTCGATCCCATCTGCATCATGGTGCGCTCGGTAGGGCTGGGAGCGCTTCCCGTGGTGCAGTACCTCGCGGCGCGAGGCCTTGGGGAGGCGCAAGAAGTCCCGGTGAGATCGGTGCAGCATGCAGCCGATGCCACGCAGGACCTGCTGGCAATGCATGTCTGGCAGCCCCATCAGTTCTACTTTCATCAGGGCTGGTTCGTGATGTTCTTCTTCGTAGCGATGCTGTTTCTTAACAGGTACATCCCGCGCTTTTGGTGTCGTGTGTTGTGCCCACTAGGCGCTTTTCTGGGTCTGTTCTCGCGCTTTGCTTTGTTCGGCATGGAGAAGGATCATGCAAAGTGCACGGATTGCAACCTCTGCATCGTCAACTGCCAGGGCGCCGACAGCCCTCAAGGGGGCGTCAAGTGGCGCCAAGACGAGTGCCACATGTGCCTCAATTGCGAGACTGCCTGCCCCGAAGATGTGATCAAATTCCGGTTTCTGCCTGGCCGCAAAAGCACGGTCAGCAAACCCGATCTCAATCTTCGTACGACGCTTGCCGCCGTCGGCGCAGGAGCCATTGCCATTCCCGCGGCACGTGCAGCCGATGTTATCGATGTCAACTACAGCCCCAAGGTGATTCGGCCACCAGGTGCGGTGGAAGAGCGCGACTTCTTGGAGCGCTGCATTCGCTGTGCCGAATGCATGAAGGTGTGTCCCAACAACGCCCTACATCCGGCGTTTTTTGAGTCTGGCATCGAAGGCGTTTGGACCCCGATTCTGATTGCACGCATCGGTTATTGCGAGCCCTCTTGTGTGCTTTGCGGACAGGTCTGCCCCACAGGCGCCATTCAAAAAATCACCGAGAAAGAAAAGCTGGGGCAGGGCGTGCCTCCGATCAAGATCGGAACCGCATTTTATGACCATGGTCGATGTTTGCCCTGGTCGATGCAGACACCATGCATCGTGTGCGAGGAGTTTTGTCCGACCTCTCCGAAGGCGATTTGGGTCGAGGAAGTCGAAGCTCCCGTGCGCGACGACAAGCCTGCCGCCGATGGCGGTGATCCGGTCATGAAAACGGTCAAACTGCAGCGCCCTCACGTGGACCCGAAACTATGCATCGGCTGCGGCGCCTGCGAGAAGGTTTGCCCCGTTCAAGACCAACCGGCGGTGTACGTGACGAGCATTGGCGAGACGCGGAGCACCAAGAATGTGATTCTGCTCGAGAGCAGCAACTACAACGCGAAGAGCTGAACCAAAAATGGGCGGCGAAGCTGGCAAGGGGGACATTCACCACATACACTGATTAAATGCCGTATACGCTTCGCTCATCCGTCTCGCTTTTGGCCGTTGGCATCGCCGTGGCAGTTTCGGGTTGCACCAACTACGTGGACAGCGAGGAAGACGCCCCTGTTGATCAGGATCAGCTCATCCGCGTGCAACGTGAGGGGGACAATGTAGGCGTGCTGATCGAGAACGAGTCGATTGGCAAAACCATGAGCTTTACCAAGGATTTCGGCTCTGGGGCGAA
This sequence comes from Myxococcales bacterium, assembly GCA_043778435.1. Classification (GTDB taxonomy): domain Bacteria; phylum Myxococcota_A; class Polyangia; order Polyangiales; family Polyangiaceae; genus JAAFHJ01. The sequence goes on from JAYWGD010000255.1 coordinate 4,431, forward strand.
CGCCTTTGCGGCCACCGCCATTGTCAAAACCACGGCTACCTTCAACATGAAGGGGACGCTTGGCCTGACGCCCACGTGGAACGGCAGTTTCACCAGGCTTAATAGCCTCAATGCAAAGTTTAATGGCACATGGGATGTGCAGGGCGGGGTGGATGTGACTTTTCGGCTCAGTGGTGAGCGTGCCCAAGACAAGACATATGTAAGCGGTGTGACCAAGTCCCTGTCGAAGATGATTGAGGAGTCGCGTGTGCTGAAGAGTGTGGCGCTGAAAGTATTTAAAACACCCATTGCCGAGGTGATACCGCAAGTTGATTTGGTGCTTGCGTGCGAGGTCAAGGGGAGCACCGAGTTTACGGCGCGCGCGACGGCCGGGATCAAAGGCACGATGGGTGTTGAGCTCGGTTGGAATCGGGAGATTCCCCAAGGCGAGGTGACGGCATGCGGCAAAGACGGCAAGCCCACGGCAGTGAAACATCACTGGACGTTCAAGAACACCACGCCGCGCCCGACGCCAACGACTCCGACCTTCAGCATCGACAAGCCCGAAGCGACCGTGAGTTTCAAATGCTCCATGATGCCGCGCCTGACGCTCGAGCTGTCTCTGGGCGTGAAGGATGTTCTCGAGGCATCACTTGCGGCAGGGATTGAAGGTGGCCCCTACGTTGCGGCCACCGCCACCGGCAACTTGCAGACCCAGAAATGGACTGCAGATGCCAGTGTTGGCTTGAAGCTCAATGCCTTTGCCAGACTCAAGTTGGTCTTGTTCTGCAAGGAAGTGCTTTCGGATGAGAACAATTACACCCGCGCATTGATTGGGCCCGGCGACGATGGCCTAGAGTTGGGCAAAAAGAGTTTTTCAGGCGGATTTATTTAGGGCACCATTTACGGGTGCACGTTTCCCGAATCTTCGGGCTTCGCTGTGGGAGGCTTGGTATGGAGGCCTGCATGAATGATACGTTTTTGCGTGCCTGCCGCCGTGAGAAGACAGACGATACGCCCGTTTGGATGATGCGTCAGGCCGGCCGCTACATGCCCGAATACCGTGCGCTGCGTGCAAAGTACACGATTCTTGAGATTTGCAAGAATCCCGATCTCGCAACGGAGGTGACGTTGCAGCCGCTCAAATTGGGCATGGATGCCGCCATCTTGTTTGCAGACATTTTGCTGCCACTCGAGCCTATGGGCGCGCCGTTCTCGTTTGAAGCGGGCGAAGGCCCCGTGGTGCACAAGCCCGTGCGGACGATGGCGGATGTGCAAGCGTTGCGTCTTATCGATCCGGAGACCGAGGGGCTTGGATATGTGATGCAGTCGCTCCGTCAGATTCGCGCCGAGGTCAAGGTGCCTTTGATTGGCTTTGCGGGGGCTCCGTTTACGCTGGCAAGTTACCTCATCGAGGGTGGCAAGTCGGCCCACTTTGTCCTCACCAAAAAGATGATGTACACGCAGCCGGACGCTTGGAACTTGCTGATGAGCAAGTTGTCAGAGGTCGTGCGTCGCTACCTGCGAGCGCAGGTCACCGCGGGGGCGCAAGTCGTGCAGCTCTTCGAT
>JAYWGD010000256.1:0-2150 GCA_043778435.1 Myxococcales bacterium
GCAAAGAGATCTCCGCATAGTGCGTGAAGCGTCGCGCTGTGAGGCTCATCGTTGGCGTCACCCGCAAGCAAGACCCATCCGCTCCGCGAATCTGCGACCAGCGTGCGTGCATATTCATGCAGAGATGCGGCTTCCGCAGCGCGCCACACATTGCTGCGCTCGTCTCCCGAAAGCGTAGGGTCGCCGACAAGCGTGGGAAGGCGCGATTTGAAATGAAAGCAAAGCACGTCCAATGCGCGATCCTCGACTTGCACCTGAACGTGCACGGCGCCGCGCTTGGGACGCCGCATGCCGCCTGCAAGCGAGTCAGGATGATGATCTCCGGCATAGCTCACAGGCGCGCGGCTCATGATGCCGCAGGCAATGCCTCGGTCGTCGGGCACACCCAAGCGCGTCGTCGCATCCCCACCTGGTCGCCACGCCATTGCAAGGCGCTCCAACATCGCGGGCGAGCCAACCTCCTGCACGCACACCACATGGGCTTTCATGTCGCGAAGGGCCTGGCCCATGTCGCGCAGCTTTAGATGCGTGAGTGTTTCCTCACGTTGGTTCTTGGGTTCGAAGAAGTTTTTGAGGTTCCAGGTGACGACGCAAAACACCGGTAGAGCCTGTAGCACGCGTTCGCAGCGGTAGCCTCCACAACTGAATGAGACTACAGCGAGCTACGACTCCCAACATGGCATCGAGATTCCCCTCCCCCGCCGCTCTGAGCATCTCTCAAGCACAGAATGCATTGCCCCCATGCGAGATTTGCGGCGCGGCGCCGCCTTTGATTCATGACGATGTCGCCCAGGTTTTCTCCAGGCAGTACGCTGTCGTGCATTCGGCAGTAGGCCATCGCGTTCAGGAGGATTACGTTTGCACAGATTGCGGGACGGCGTTTCTGGTGGGCGCGCGCATGCGCGCGGCCCTCGCTGAAGAGGGCTGAGGACACCATCATCCCATGAGCGCAAAGCAAGAACGCGATGTTGTACATGAGCCCGAAGAAGCCACAAGCGTACGGCCACCGAGGCGCTTTGCCGTGCTGCTTCACAACGACGACTACACGACCATGGAGTTTGTCATGGAGGTGCTGATGCGTTTCTTTGGCAAGACTGAAACGGAGGCTCATGCGCTGATGCTCCGCGTTCATACCCAAGGCAAAGCCGTGGCCGGCCTTTATGCAAAAGACGTTGCAGAAACCAAAGTGCGTCAGGTCACAGATCACGCTCGGGCACATGAAGCGCCACTGCGCGTGACCGCACAACCAGAATAGTTGCACGCTACACACATGGCAAAAAACCCAATCGCTCCCGTACTCGCACGCGCTCTACACGATGCACGCGCTCTCGCAATCAGCTTGGAGCACGAGATGCTGCTGCCAGAGCATGTGCTCGTTGCGCTTACCGAAGATGCGGGGGTGTCATCGCTTCTGGCATCTGTGGGCGCCGATGCCGAAACGGTACGGAATGAAGTCCTCGCGTACCTTGCCAGCGATGTCACCCCCAGCAACAATCAAGCGGTGCCCTCTGCATCCGTCGGCCTCGAACGCGTTTTTTCGCGTGCTGTCGCGCATGTCAGGGCTTCAGGAAAAGGCCATGTCGAGGCTGCCGATTTTCTGGTCGCGCTGTTGGAAGAGGAAGATTCGCACGCGGCCTACGCGCTGCTGTCGCGCGGCGTGACACGCTTTCGCCTGGTCGAACGCGTGGTCGCGAGCAGCGATGCCCACACGGCAGGAAGCTCGTCGGCCGGCTCAGGGACGAGCGCTCCGACGCCAGAATATGTTCACGATCTCGTGCTGCGCGCGCGCGAAGAGGGCTTCGCTCCCGCACTTGCGCGCACACGTGAAATGGATGCGTTGATTCATGTTCTCGCGGGGTCTCGCAAAAATTCGGCGCTGCTCTTAGGCGATCCTGGCGTGGGAAAAACCACGCTAATTCAAGGTGGTCTTGCGCGTGCTCTGGCCCTGGGCGAGACCCACGAGGCCATACGAGACCTTCGCATTTGGTCTCTGGATGTGGCATCGCTGCATGCGGGTGCCCAGTTTCGCGGACAGCTCGAGGAGCGCCTTCAGGGCGTGCTGCGCGCACTCGAGGCGGACGATTCCAATGTGCTCTTTGTGGATGACATTGCCGGCTTGATGCCGGGTGGGCAGGGCAAAGGTGGTCTGG